>NZ_AKJO01000026.1:0-35249 GCF_000282295.1 Pseudomonas sp. GM33 | reverse complement strand
TCGAAAGAGTGGCCTTTTTTGTATCTGTTGAAAAAGTCCTTTCGCAACAATGATCTGTCACTGTGCAGCAAGCCGTTTGGGGCCACCCATGCGCCGGGTTCAGACTATGCTCTATCGCAGGCTGAAGCCCTCACGACTGATGTCGCGCCGTCTCCGCCGCCCGGTGATAGGCGTTAATATTTGTGATTATTTTTTTCTACAGGGATTGGTAACTTGGCTGGATACCCCCATCCTGTCGCGCACAATCCAAGAGGTGATTGATGCGCGCCAACTCGTCTGATTCACAAGACACTGTCACAGCGACACAACCGATCAAGGCTGAGCGTTTGCGCCTGCTTGATCGATTGAGCAAATACCGTCAACCCATTGGCCTGGCGGTCACCCTGCTGTTGTTCGCGATCGCGTTGATTGCCTGTCGCCACCTACTGAGCGAACTCGACCTTTACGCGCTGCACGACTCGATCCTCGAAGTTCCAAAACCTGCCTTGTTGGGTGCACTGGGCGCAACCGTGGTGGGCTTCATCATTCTGCTCGGCTACGAATGGTCGGCCAGCCGCTATGCCGGGGTGAGCCTGGCACCGCGCGAGTTGGCGCTGGGTGGCTTCACAGCCTTTGCCATCGGCAACGCCATCGGCCTTTCAATGTTGTCGGGCGGCTCGGTTCGCTATCGCCTCTATGCCCGTCATGGCCTGGGAGCGGCTGAAGTCGCGCGCATGACGCTGTTCGCCAGCCTCTCGCTAGGGTGCGCCCTGCCGCCGCTGGCCGCCCTGGCGACGCTCAGCGACCTCCCTGCAGCCGCCACCGCCCTGGGGCTCTCCGAGACCTTGCTTGGCGTAGTGGCGAGCGCCGTGCTCGTGCTGTTTTCGGTGCTGGCCATCGGTATCTACCGTCGCCGACTGCCGGAACAGCCTTACCCGGACAACCTGCTGGTCAGGATCGGGCGCCGCACCCTGCGCCTGCCCGGGACTCGCCTGACGTTCCTGCAATTGATCATCACCGCCCTGGACGTCGCCGCCGCCGCAACGGTGCTCTATCTGCTGCTGCCGGAAACGCCACCCTTCGGTGCGTTTCTTTTGGTGTACCTGCTGGCTTTGGCCGCTGGCGTGCTCAGTCATGTGCCGGGCGGTGTCGGGGTGTTCGAGGCGATCTTGCTGGCGGCCTTTTCCGACACCCTGGGTGCTGCGCCACTGGCGGCCGCCCTGCTGCTCTATCGCTTGATCTACGTGGTCCTGCCCTTGCTGGTGGCCTGCCTGCTGTTGCTGGTCAACGAAGGTCAACGCCTGTTCCAGACACGCCAGACCTTGCGCGCGGCCTCGGGCCTGGCGGCGCCGATACTGGCGGTGCTGGTATTTCTGTCCGGTGTTGTCCTGCTGTTCTCCGGCGCCACCCCGGAAATCGACACCCGCCTGGAACACATCGGTTTCCTGATCCCCCATCGACTGGTCGACGCTTCGCACTTTGGCGCCAGCCTGGTCGGCGTGCTTTGCCTGTTGCTGGCCCAGGGCCTGCGCCGCCGGCTGTCGGCCGCGTGGATGTTGACCACCATCCTGTTGCTGGTCGGCGCCCTCCTCTCACTGCTCAAGGGTTTCGACTGGGAAGAAGCCAGCCTGATGGTGCTGACGGCGAGCCTGCTCGGGGTATTCCGCCGCTCGTTCTACCGTCCCAGCCGTCTGACCGAAGTGCCGTTCTCGCCGCTGTACCTGGTGGCCAGCCTGTGCGTGCTCGGGGCGTCGATCTGGTTGCTGCTGTTTGCCTATCAGGACGTTCCGTACAGCCATCAACTCTGGTGGCAATTCACTCTGGACGCCGATGCCCCTCGCGGCCTGCGTTCGCTGCTCGGGGCTGCCGTGCTGCTGGTGGTGGTGTCGCTGACCTGGTTGCTGCGCACCGCGCGCCCGGTCATTCACCTGCCGACACCCGAGGAGCTGGAGCGCGCCAGCAAGATCCTCATGGCCTCCGCGCAACCCGATGGCGGCCTGGCCCTGACCGGTGACAAGGCGCTGCTGTTCCACCCCAACGACGAGGCGTTCCTGATGTACGCCCGTCGCGGCCGCAGCCTGGTGGCGCTGTATGATCCGATCGGACCGGGCCAGCAACGGGCGGAAATGATCTGGCAGTTCCGCGACCTGTGCGATATCCACCACGCCCGCCCCGTGTTCTATCAGGTACGCGCGGAAAACCTGCCGTACTACATGGACATCGGCCTGACCGCGATCAAGCTCGGCGAAGAAGCCCGGGTCGATCTCAAGCGTTTTGATCTCGAAGCCAAGGGCAAAGAGATGAAGGACCTGCGCTACACCTGGAACCGTGGCACCCGTGACGGCCTGTCGCTGGAGATCTTCGAGCCGGGCCAGGCGCCGATGGATGAACTCAAGGTAATTTCCGATGCCTGGCTGACCGGCAAGAACGTCCGCGAGAAGGGTTTTTCGCTGGGCCGTTTCAGCGATGACTACCTGAAGTATTTCCGCATCGCGGTGATTCGTTTCGAAGGACGCCCGGTGGCGTTCGCCAACTTGCTCGAGACCTACGGCCATGACCTGGCCAGCCTCGACCTGATGCGCGCGCACCCGGACGCCCCGAAGCTGACCATGGAATTCATGATGGTCGGTCTGATTCAACATTATAAAAACCATGGATACGCGCGTTTCAGCCTGGGCATGGTGCCGTTGTCGGGGTTGCAACCCCGTCGCGGCGCGCCATTGACCCAGCGCCTGGGCTCGATGGTATTCCGCCGTGGTGAGCAGCTGTACAACTTCCAGGGCTTGCGCCGCTTCAAAGACAAGTTCCAACCTGATTGGGAACCCCGTTATATGGCCGTGCCCGCCGGACTCGATCCGCTGGTTGCGCTGGCCGACACTGCCGCCCTGATCGCGGGCGGCTTGACCGGATTGGTGAAACGCTGATGATTCAACGCTCCTTGCGGTATGTTTTGGGCACACTGGTGATAGTGGCCCTGATTCTCGCTGGCGGTTTCTGGTACCTGAAACGCCCGGCACCGGAACCGACCCTCGAATCCCTGACCCCGGCCGACGGTGCGGCGATGACCCGCGTCATCCCCGGCACCACGCCACGCGCCCAGGTGCTGGTGGCGGTCAACGAAGACCAGAAACTCAGCGACAAGCAATTGATGACCCTTAGCCGCAGTGGCTCGGCGCAGATTGTCCAGGTGATCCTGCCCAAGGACTGCCTGCTGCAAAGCCGCGCCCTGCAATCGGGCCTGAGGGAACTCAAAGGCCCGGCGACCCTGGTCAGCGGCATCGGCCCGGGTGCCGTGCTGGCCTGGCGCTGGTTATCCGAGCAAAAGGACGACAAGGCTTACGCCGTCTCGGTCGACCTGGCCCTGGAAAAGGGTGGCTGCACTCACCTGCTGCCCAAAAGCGCGGCCCACGGCCACTGGCTGGCAGCGTGGAACGACAACCCGGACGACACCAGCGCCGGCTTCGTGCGTGATCAACCGAACGCCGAAACCAGCATCAGCGACTACGACATCAACCTGCCGCAAGTGCTGAACAACGAACTGCGCAAGATCCTCGTCGGCGGCGACAAAGCCGCCGGCGGCCTGCAGATTCCGGTGGTCGAAGTGCCGGCAGGTCAGGCCAGGGACACCGTGACCCTGTTCCTGTCCGGTGACGGCGGCTGGCGCGACCTCGACCGCGACGTGGCGGGCGAGATGGCCAAGATCGGCTACCCGGTGGTGGGCATCGACACGCTGCGCTACTACTGGCAGCACAAGAGCCCTGAGCAAAGCGCGCTGGACCTGGCCGAACTGATGCAGCACTACCGGCAGAAATGGGGCACCAAGCGCTTCATCCTGACCGGATACTCGTTTGGTGCCGACGTTCTGCCGGCGATCTATAACCGCCTGGCCGAATCGGAACAGCAACGCGTCGACGCGATCATCCTGCTGGCCTTCGCCCGCACCGGCAGCTTCGAGATCGAAGTCGAAGGCTGGCTCGGCAACGCAGGCAAGGAAGCCGCCACCGGCCCGGAGATGGCCAAGCTGCCAGCCGCCAAAGTGGTGTGCATCTACGGTGAAGAAGAAACCGACGAGAGTGGCTGCACCGACAAGACTGCGGTAGGCGAAGCGATGAAACTGCCCGGCGGTCATCACTTCGACGAGAACTACCCGGCGCTGGCCAAGCGTCTGGTAGAGATCATCGAGAAGCGTCAGCCGAAGGAAACAGCTGCTACAGAGTGATCTGACAGCCAGCAAAATAGCCCTCGTTACCTCACGGTAGCGGGGGCTTTTTCATTCCACCACACACCACATATCCTCTGTGGGAGCGAGCTTGCTCGCGATAGCGGTAGATCAGTCAGCATTTCTGTTGAATGTGGCACCGCCATCGCGAGCAAGCTCGCTCCCACAGAGGTTCTGAAGTATCCAGCGACCGGCCACAAAAAAGCCCCCGCTGCCGCAAGGCAACGGGGGCTTTTTTTGGGTCACTTACATCTCCACCTGAGTACCCAGTTCAATCACCCGGTTCAGCGGCAGATTGAAGAAACGCAAATTGCCGTTGGCGTTCTGCAACATGAAGGCAAACAGCGCCTCGCGCCAACGAGACATGCCTTCGAGCTTGGAGGCGATGACCGTCTCGCGACTGAGGAAGTACGTGGTGCGCATCGGGCTGAAGTCCAGTTCATCGAGATGACACAGCTTCAACGCCTTCGGTACGTCCGGCTCGTCGGTGAAGCCGAAGTGCAGGATCACCCGGAAGAAACCTTCGCCGTAGGAATCCACCTCGAAGCGCCGCGTCGGCGGTACCCGCGGGATGTCTTCGTACACCACCGTCAGCAGTACCACTTGCTCATGCAGCACCTGGTTATGCAGCAGGTTGTGCAACAGCGCGTGGGGCACGGCATCTGGCCGCGCCGTGAGGAACACGGCAGTTCCCTGAAC
The DNA here is from genome assembly GCF_000282295.1 of Pseudomonas sp. GM33. NCBI lineage: Bacteria > Pseudomonadati > Pseudomonadota > Gammaproteobacteria > Pseudomonadales > Pseudomonadaceae > Pseudomonas > Pseudomonas sp. GM33. Next base: position 30,352 of record NZ_AKJO01000026.1, on the reverse strand, counting down.
GCGATGGGGCGGTTGTACCGCGATGCTGCTGATAAAGATCGGCAGCGGCAAACCACCCTCATCGATGCGCTCGACCAGCAACTGCTTGCCGCGCTTCCAGGTGGTCATCAGCACAAACAGAGCGAAACCGGCGATCACCGGAAAAGCACCGCCCTGAACGATTTTCGGCACGTTGGCGGCGAAGTACACACCGTCTACCAAGAGGAAACCCAACAGGATCGGCACCACAAGCACCGGTGGCCACTTCCATAGCAACAGGATCACCGCAGACACCAGGATACTGGTCATCAGCATGGTCCCGGTCACGGCCACACCGTAGGCCGAGGCCAGGGCGCCGGAGGATTCGAAACCCAGTACCAACAGCACCACGCCGACCATCAACGCCCAGTTCACCGCGCCGATGTAGATCTGGCCCTGTTCGGCACTGGAAGTGTGCCGGATGTGCATGCGCGGAATGTAACCGAGCTGGATCGCCTGACGGGTCAGGGAGAACGCACCGGAAATCACCGCTTGCGAGGCAATCACCGTGGCCAGGGTCGACAGGCCGACCAGCGGGATCAATGCCCAGCTCGGTGCCAGCAGGTAGAACGGGTTACGGGCAGCTTCCGGATCGCCCAGCAGGAGTGCGCCCTGGCCGAAGTAGTTCAGCACCAGCGCCGGCAGCACGAGGATGAACCAGGCACGAGCGATCGGCTTGCGACCGAAGTGGCCCATGTCCGCGTACAGCGCTTCGGCACCGGTCAGTGCGAGCACCACGGCGCCGAGAATCGACAGGCCCATGCCCGGATGCACCATGAAGAAACGCACGCCCCACACCGGGTTCATCGCTTCCAGGACTTCCGGATGCTGGCTGATGCCATAGACGCCCAGTGCACCCAGCACCAGGAACCAGGTAACCATGATCGGCCCGAACAGGATGCCGATGCGCGCGGTCCCGTGACTCTGGATCAGAAACAGCGCGACCAGCACCACCAGCGACAATGGCACCACCCAATGGTCGATGCCTTCGAATGCCAGCCCCAGGCCTTCAATCGCCGACAGCACGGAAATCGCCGGGGTAATCATGCTGTCGCCATAGAACAGCGCCGCACCGATCAGTCCGCAAACCACCAACAATGTGCGCAACTTCGCGTGGCCCGCCGCCGCCCGCCGGGCCAGTGCGGTCAGGGCCATGATCCCGCCTTCGCCCTGGTTGTCAGCGCGCAGGACGAACATCATGTACTTGATCGACACGACCCAGATCAGCGACCAGAAAATGAGTGCCAGAATCCCCAGCACCCCGTCATGGTTGACCGGCACGCCATAGCCTCCGGAAAACACTTCCTTGAGGGTGTACAACGGACTGGTGCCGATATCGCCATAAACCACCCCGACTGCCGCGACCAGCATACCGATCGGCTTCACCGCCGAATGCTCGGCACCGGCAGCCTGACTACTTGCCTGACCCATCCACCACTCCTACTTCTCAGACCCGGGCTTCTTTGAAAGAAGCACTATGCTTTGTCGTGCAGCATGCGCTGTTTTACTTCAGGTTACAGACGTTTTGTTGACTGTAAAAAACCAGTAAAGCGTAACGGCGCGAAGCATAGCGCAGCACTCGTCGTATTTCCCTGCATAAAGCTGGTCAAGTGGGCTTACCATCGCTAGAATTGCGCACTTTTTGACCAGAGGCGCCAAATGAGCGCCCGTCCGTCGTCTTGCCGCACTCGGCACGAGGCGTCACAAAATACCGAGGTTAGACATGTCCACCACTCCTGCGTCGGCCAATCCAAAGGTTGGCTTCGTATCCCTGGGTTGCCCCAAAGCACTGGTCGACTCCGAGCGCATCCTTACCCAGCTGCGCATGGAGGGCTATGACGTCGTGTCCACCTACCAGGACGCCGATGTCGTGGTGGTCAACACCTGCGGCTTCATCGACTCGGCCAAGGCCGAGTCCCTGGAAGTGATCGGCGAAGCCATCAAGGAAAACGGCAAGGTCATCGTGACCGGCTGCATGGGCGTCGAAGAAGGCAACATTCGCGACGTACACCCGAGCGTGCTGGCCGTGACCGGTCCGCAGCAGTACGAGCAAGTGGTCAACGCCGTGCACGAAGTCGTGCCGCCACGCCAGGACCACAACCCGCTGATCGACCTGGTGCCGCCACAAGGCATCAAGCTGACTCCGCGCCACTACGCCTACCTGAAGATTTCCGAAGGCTGCAACCATAGCTGCAGCTTCTGCATCATCCCGTCGATGCGCGGCAAACTGGTCAGCCGTCCGGTGGGCGACGTGCTCGACGAGGCCCAGCGCCTGGTCAAGTCCGGCGTCAAGGAACTGTTGGTGATCTCCCAGGACACCAGCGCCTATGGCGTCGACGTGAAATACCGCACCGGTTTCTGGAACGGCGCGCCGGTGAAAACCCGCATGACCGAACTCTGCGAAGCCCTCAGCACCCTCGGCGTCTGGGTTCGCCTGCACTACGTTTACCCGTACCCGCACGTTGACGAGCTGATCCCGCTGATGGCCGCCGGCAAGATCCTGCCGTACCTGGACATCCCGTTCCAGCACGCCAGCCCGAAAGTGTTGAAGTCGATGAAACGCCCGGCCTTCGAAGACAAGACCCTGGCACGCATCAAGAACTGGCGCGAAATCTGCCCGGACCTGATCATCCGTTCGACCTTCATCGTCGGCTTCCCGGGCGAAACCGAAGAGGACTTCCAGTACTTGCTGAACTGGCTGACCGAAGCCCAGCTCGACCGTGTCGGCTGCTTCCAGTACTCGCCGGTAGAAGGCGCACCGGCCAATGACCTGGACCTGGAAGTCGTCCCGGACGACGTCAAGCAGGACCGTTGGGAGCGTTTCATGGCGCACCAGCAGGCCATCAGCTCGGCGCGCCTGCAAATGCGCATCGGCCGCGAGATCGAAGTGCTGGTCGATGAAGTCGACGAGCAAGGCGCCGTGGGCCGCTGCTTCTTCGACGCACCGGAAATCGACGGTAACGTATTCATCGACAACGGCAGCAACCTCAAGCCAGGCGACAAGGTCTGGTGCAAAGTGACCGACGCCGACGAGTACGACCTGTGGGCTGAACAGATCTAAACGCAAAAAATACAAAAAGCCCCGCTCTCTTGACGAGATGCGGGGCTTTTTTACGGCTATCGTTTGCACATGGAAGGATTCCTATCAACCACTGCAAAAGAGGCAGACGGGCATGCGTCAGCATTCGGTCATCCACACGCCGAAACTCGGCGACTACGAAGAATTGACCCGGGTCTGGGAGGCCTCGGTGCGCGCCACCCACGACTTTCTGCCGGACAGCTACATCGAACTGCTGAAAAACCTGGTGCTGACCCGCTACCTCGACTCGGTGATGCTGATCTGCACCAAGGATTCGAGCCAGCGCATCACCGGATTCGCCGGCGTCGCGGCAGGCAAGATCGAAATGCTCTTCATCGACCCCGACCATCGCGGCCAGGGCCTGGGCAAGAAATTGTTGCGCTATGCCCTGGAACACCTGAACGCCGATGAACTGGACGTCAACGAACAGAACCCGCAAGCCCTCGGCTTTTACTTCAAGCAGGGTTTCGAAGTCATCGGTCGCTCGGAAGTCGATGGCATGGGCCAGCCGTATCCGTTGCTGCACATGCGTATGCGTCAGCCAGAACAACTCACACGCAGTGGCTGACACAACCAGGAACCAAATGTGGGAGCGGGCTTGCTCGCGAAGAGGCCATCAAATTCAACATCAATATTGGCTGATAAACCGCTTTCGCGAGCAAGCCCGCTCCCACAAAAAGCCTCACTGCGCAAATGGAACCGGGATTAACCGGCGCCAGGCAGGTACAATGCCTACCCCCTTTTTGTTACGGCCCTGACATGACTGACCCGATTCGTCTCTCCAAACGCCTCATCGAACTCGTCGGCTGCTCCCGTCGGGAGGCTGAGCTGTTCATCGAGGGCGGCTGGGTCACCGTCGACGGTGTGGTCATCGACGAGCCGCAATTCAAGGTCGACACCCAGAAAGTCGAGCTTGATCCAGAAGCCAAGGCCACCGCGCCGGAACCTGTGACCCTGCTGCTCAATGTGCCGGCCGGCATGGACGCAGACACCGCCATGGCCACCCTCGGCGCCGAGACCCTGAGCGAAGAACACCGCTACGGCAAGCGTCCGTTGCGCGGGCATTTCCTGCGCCTGACCGCCAGCACCGACCTGCAGGCCAACGCCAGCGGGCTGCTGGTGTTCACCCAGGACTGGAAAATCCTGCGCAAGCTCACCGCCGACTCCAGCAAGATCGAGCAAGAGTATGTGGTCGAGGTTGAAGGCGAGATGGTGGCTCACGGCCTCAACCGTCTGAACCATGGCCTGACCTACAAGGGCAAGGAGTTGCCGGCGGTCAAGGCCAGCTGGCAGAACGAAAACCGCCTGCGCTTTGCCATGAAGAACCCGCAACCGGGCATCATCGCCCTGCTGTGCCAGGCCGTCGGCCTGAAGGTCGTCGCCATCCGCCGCATCCGCATCGGCGGCGTGTCCATCGGCAAAGTGCCCGTGGGGCAATGGCGCTACTTGTCCGGCAAAGAGAAGTTCTAAGGCTATCCGCGCCGCCACACTTTTCGGTGCTGCTGTTTTCGGCGGCACCCATAGCTGAATTATCAGGACTGCACACATGATTCATAATGACGTACTGCGCAGCGTGCGCTACATGCTCGACATCAGCGACAAGAAAGTCATCGAGATCATCAAGCTCGGCGGCCTGGACGTGACCCTGGCAGACCTGGTGACCTATCTCGACAAGAAAGAGGAAGACGAAGAAGGCTTCGTGCGCTGCCCGGACGAAGTCATGGCACATTTCCTCGACGGCCTGGTGATCTTCAAGCGCGGCAAGGACGAAAGCCGTCCGCCGCAGCCGATCGAAGTGCCGGTGACCAACAACATCATCCTGAAAAAGCTGCGGGTGGCGTTCGAGCTGAAAGAAGACGACATGCACGCGATCCTCAAGGCCGCCGAGTTCCCGGTGTCCAAGCCTGAGCTGAGCGCGCTGTTCCGCAAGTTCGGCCACACCAACTATCGCCCGTGCGGCGACCAGTTGCTGCGCAACTTCCTCAAGGGCCTGACCCTGCGCGTTCGCCCCCAATAAACCACCGCCCCCTGTAAGAGCTGCCGCAGGCTGCGATCTTTTGATCTTGCTTTAAAAAAACAAGATCAAAAGATCGCAGCCTGCGGCAGCTCCTACACAGGTGGTTCAGGGCTTGGCCGTATGGCCATTCATTCCGCGCAAAAATAGTGGCTCCGTTTCGAACGGCTGACGACTAGGGTATCAAGACCCTCAGCTCTCAGGATTCGCCATGCATCCCTACTTTTCCCTGCAAGGCCGCACCGCCCTGGTGACCGGCGGCACCCGTGGTATCGGCAAGATGATCGCCAAGGCCTACGTCGAAGCAGGCGCCACCGTGTACGTCTGCGCCCGCGACGCCGAAGCCTGCCGGCAAACCGCCGACGAACTCAGCGCGCTTGGACACTGCCACGCCATGGTTGCCAACCTCGCCACCGAAGAGGGCGTCCTGCAACTGGCCACACGCCTGGGGGAGCAGATTTCCCATCTGGACATCCTGGTGAACAATGCCGGCACCACCTGGGGTGCGCCACTGGAGAGCTACCCGATCAAGGGCTGGGAAAAAGTCATGCAGCTCAACGTGACATCGGTATTCAATTGCATCCAGCAATTCCTGCCCCTGCTGCGCAAGGCCGGTTCAGCGCAGAATCCCGCGCGAATCATCAACATTGGTTCGGTAGCCGGGATTTCATCCTTCGGCGAACAGGCGTATGCCTACGGGCCGAGCAAGGCGGCGCTGCATCAACTGTCGAGGATTCTGGCGCGCGAACTGGTGAGCCAGCACATCAATGTCAATGTGATCGCACCGGGTCGTTTTCCAAGCAAGATGACCCGGCACATTGGCGATGATGAACAGGCACTGGCTGAGGATACGGCGCTGATTCCCATGAAGCGCTGGGGCCGCGAGGAAGAGATGGCGGCGCTGGCGATCAGTCTGGCGAGCACGGCCGGAGCCTATATGACCGGGAACATCATTGCGCTGGATGGCGGGTTCAGTCTGTAGATCGGCGGCGCGCCCATCGCGGGCAAGCCACGCTCCCACAGGTTTTATGCCATACACAAAACTTGTGTGCGCTCGAGATCCCTGTGGGAGCGGGCTTGCCCGCGATGACGGAATGACAGGCACCGCCTAAGCAATGGTTGATCGGGTTATCATGCCCACTCTCTTCCCACCTCGACCGCAAACCATGACCTACAGCGTTTCCCCCATCGGCTTCGTGCGCTCCTGCTTCAAGGAGAAGTTCGCCATTCCGCGCCAGCCACAACTGGCCCCGGCCGCCCGTGGGGTGCTGGAACTGGTGGCCCCGTTCGATCAAGGGGACGCGGTGCAGGGCCTGGAGCAAGTCAGCCACGTGTGGCTGCTGTTCCTGTTCCACCAGGCCCTGGAGGAAAAGCCTCGCCTGAAGGTCCGCCCTCCTCGTCTCGGCGGCAACAAATCCATGGGCGTGTTCGCCACCCGTGCCACCCACCGCCCCAATGGCATCGGGCAATCAGTGGTGAAACTGGACAGGGTCGAAGCCAACCGTCTGTGGATCTCGGGCATCGATCTGCTGGATGGCACACCGATTCTCGATATCAAGCCCTACGTGCCCTACGCCGACATCATCGATACAGCCGCCAACAGCATCGCCAGCGCTGCGCCGCAGCTGATTCCCGTGCAGTGGACGGACTCAGCGCTGCTGCAGGCTCACGAGCATGCCCGGCGCCTTGATGAGCCTTTGGTTGAGTTGATCGAGCAATGCCTGGCACAGGATCCCCGCCCGGCCTATCAAATACCTGCACCCGAGCGGGAATACGGTGCGCAGTTCTGGGATCTGGATGTGCGTTGGCATTACCCGACACCGGAGCTGATCCGCGTCCTGGAAGTCATTCCTGCAAAGGGCTGAACGCTGGAAACGAATAAGCCCGCCTGACCTTCCCAAGTCATGCGGGCTTTTCAGATGCGCTGCAAATCTACTGTAGGAGCGAGCCTGCTCGCGAAAAACCTGAGGACGCCGCTGGGTATCAAGCTTCCCGCGTTATCGTTGACCTCCATCGCGAGCAGGCTCGCTCCTACACGTGACCTGCGGTCACTTCTCTACGAACGCACGCTCGATCAGGTAGTCACCCGGCTCGCGCATCCGCGGCGAAACCTTCAGGCCGAAGCTGTTCAGTACTTCGCTGGTCTCGTCGAGCATGCTCGGGCTGCCGCACAGCATGGCGCGGTCGTCCTGCGGGTTGATCGGAGGCAGACCGATGTCGCTGAACAGCTTGCCGCTGCGCATCAGGTCGGTCAGGCGACCTTCGTTCTCGAACGGCTCGCGGGTCACGGTCGGGTAGTAGATCAACTTGTCACGCAGCGCTTCGCCGAAGAATTCGTTCTGCGGCAGGTGCTCGGTGATGAACTCGCGGTAAGCGACTTCGTTGACGTAACGCACGCCGTGGCACAGGATCACTTTTTCGAAACGCTCGTAGGTTTCCGGGTCCTGGATGACGCTCATGAACGGCGCCAGACCGGTACCGGTGCTGAGCAGGTACAAATGTTTGCCAGGCTTCAAGTCATCCAGCACCAGCGTGCCGGTAGGCTTCTTGCTGATGATGATCTCGTCGCCTTCCTTCAGATGCTGCAACTGCGAAGTCAGCGGACCATCAGGCACCTTGATGCTGAAGAACTCGAGATGCTCTTCCCAGTTCGGGCTGGCAATCGAGTAAGCACGCATAAGCGGGCGGCCGTTGGGCTGTTGCAGGCCGATCATCACGAACTGACCGTTCTCGAAGCGCAGGCCCGGATCACGGGTGCACTTGAAGCTGAACAGAGTGTCGTTCCAGTGGTGAACACTGAGGACACGCTCGTGGTTCATGTTGCTCATGTACGTGGGACTCCTGGAGATTGGTCTGCGCGTGTTCGGTGTGCTCTGCAAGAAAGCCAGCTCTGCGCAATTGCATCGCATTCTAAAGGCAGAGACAATATCTGTTAAATGGATTATTAAGATAAGGGTTATCGGTTATATCGATATGCGATTTACTCTCCGTCAACTTCAAGTATTCGTCGCCGTCGCCCAGCAGGAAAGCGTGTCCCGTGCTGCGGGCCTGCTCAACCTCTCGCAATCGGCGGCGAGCACCTCGATCACCGAACTGGAGCGCCAGTGCAGCTGCCAGTTGTTCGACCGCGCCGGTAAACGGCTGAGCCTGAACGCCCTTGGTAAACAACTGTTACCGCAAGCGGTCGCCCTGCTCGACCAGGCCAAGGAAATCGAAGACCTGCTCAATGGCAAGTCCGGTTTCGGCTCGCTGGCCGTGGGCGCGACCCTGACCATCGGCAATTACCTGGCCACCCTGCTGATCGGCAGCTTCATGCAGCGCCATCCGGAAAGCCAGGTGAAGCTGCACGTGCAGAACACTGCCAACATTGTGCAACAGGTGGCCCACTATGAAATTGACCTGGGTCTGATCGAAGGCGACTGCAGTCACCCGGACATCGAAGTGCAAAGCTGGGTCGAAGACGAACTGGTGGTGTTTTGCGCCCCTCAACATCCGCTGGCCAAGCGCGGCACGGCCACCATGGACGAGTTGAGCCACGAAGCGTGGATCTTGCGCGAACAGGGCTCCGGCACACGGCTGACCTTCGATCAAGCCATGCGTCATCACCGTTCTTCCTTGAATATCCGACTGGAGCTTGAGCACACCGAGGCGATCAAGCGCGCGGTGGAGTCAGGTTTGGGGATTGGCTGCATTTCCCGGCTGGCTTTGCGCGACGCATTCCGCCGCGGCAGCCTGGTGCCTGTCGAGACGCCGGATCTGGATCTGGCGCGACAGTTTTATTTCATCTGGCATAAACAGAAATATCAGACCTCGGCGATGCGCGAATTCCTCGACCTGTGCCGCGCCTTCACCGCCGGGGTTCAGCGCAGCGACGAGATCGTGCTGCCGACGATCGCTTAGAGCAGGATGACCGCCCACACCAGGGCAATCATGCTCAATGCCACGAACTGGGCGGCACTGCCCATGTCCTTGGCATTCTTGGACAGCGGGTGCCGTTCAAGGGAAATGCGGTCGATGGCCGCTTCCACGGCCGAATTGAGCAACTCGACGATCAACGCCAACAGGCATACCGCGATCAACAACGCCTGTTCGACCCGGCTGACATTCAGGAAGAACGACAAGGGAATCAGGATGACGTTGAGCAATACCAGTTGCCGAAAGGCGGCTTCGCCGGTGAAGGCTACGCGCAGGCCATCCAACGAATAACCGGAGGCATTGAGGATTCGTTTCAGGCCGGTCTGGCCTTTGAAAGGTGACATAGAGTGGGCAACTGACAAAAAAGGAAGTGGGAAAGCTAGTTCAACCAAAGTCAAAAAAGCGTGAAGTTGCCAGCCTTTAATGGCTGGAAGTTGACTCAAGTTGTTGCAAGAGCAGAGCAGCCTGGGTCCGGGTCCGCACATTCAGTTTACGGAAAATCGCGGTCACGTGCGCCTTGATAGTCGCCTCGGAAACACTCAACTCGTAGGCGATCTGCTTGTTCAACAAGCCTTCGCAGACCATAGTCAGCACCCGGAATTGCTGCGGTGTCAGACTGGCAAGGCCTTCGCTGGCCGCCTTGGCCTCTGCCGAAACGCTGACCGCTTCGAACGCCTGCGGTGGCCAGAACACATCGCCATCGAGGACCGCACGCACGGCTTTCTGGATCACACTCAAGTCGCTGGATTTGGGAATGAAGCCACTGGCGCCGAACTCACGGGACTTGACCATGATGGTCGGTTCTTCCTGGGCCGAGACCATGACCACCGGAATCTGCGGGTACTGACCGCGCAGCAGGACCAGCCCGGAAAAACCGTAGGCCCCCGGCATGTTCAAGTCCAGCAGTACCAGATCCCAGTCGGACTTTTCCGTCAGGCGGACTTCCAGTTCGGCAATGCTCGCCACCTCCACCAGACGGACATCCGGGCCAAGGCCCAGGGTCAACGCTTGATGCAAGGCACTACGAAACAGTGGGTGGTCATCGGCAATCAGGATTTCGTATGTGGCCATTTTTCAAATGATCCTGTTTTTCATGGGACGCCCGATGCATTCGGAGCTCGCCAAAACACCTCAAGGCACAGCCATGGAGCTGCACTGACCAGGCACGTTCAACGCAAGAAACGCCATTGCAAACGCTGGCCGCACCCTGATCGGCGCCAAGCATGCCCAGCGAAGCCGGGGTGGTCAAGCCGCATGCCCGGTACAGTTTATTGCAGTATGAGCGACAATCAGCCCACCCATGGAGTGAGCGACTGGACATAGGGCATCAACTCGGCATGCGCCGGCGTCGAAACGTTCATGTCCAACTGATGTTTGGCGTCGAGGTAATGCTGGCTGAACACATCAAAGTAGGCATCCAGCGCCGAGGCTGCGTCGACATCGCCCGCAAGGTCGAGACACAGCGCCGCCACTTCCGCCGTGCACAGATGCTCGCTGCGGGTCGAGCGGCGCAACCGGTAGCGCGAGAGTTTTTCGGGCAGCAGGCTGAGGATCGGCAATCGATCGAAATAGGGGCTCTTGCGAAAGATCTTTCGCGCTTCGGTCCAGGTCGCGTCCAACAGAATGAACAACGGACGCTTCGTGCCATCGATATCCACACTGTTTGTCACCCGCTCAGGCTCGACATATTCACCCGGAAACACCAGGTACGGCTGCCATTGCGGGTCGGACAACAGCGCCAGCAACTTCGGATCGACCTCGGTACGGGACCAGATGAAGGCATGGTTGTCAGGAACCACATCGGCGATCAGCCAACCGGTGTTGCTCGGCTTGAACACTTCCTTGTTGGTCATGATCAGGCACACACCGGAGCGGGTCGCGACCTGCGGACGCCATGCGCACAAGCAGTGGCTCTCGATCACCCGGCAGTCACGGCAACGCGGCGCACGCCAGCCGCGGGCCTGAATCGGCTTGATGCCCTCCTCCTCACGCTGATCGCGCAAGCGGGCTACGGCATTCATGGCAAAGCGCGCGGGGGTGGGGCTCATAGCGGACAACGCCCACAGAGAAGGAAACTCGACACGAAACACACTCGACAGGGTAAAAAGTGCCAGCAGTTTACCAGACCGCCCGGCGCAAGCCTGTACCGTCCAGCCCGCCTCCCCTATAATTCGCCGCCACTGAACGCACAGTCACGTGACGGGTCAAACCCCCATCACTGAACCAGGAGAGTTTCATGCTGCGCCTTATCGTTCCTACCGCGGCCATTTTGCTGGCGTCGTCCCTCAATGCCCAGGCTGCGTCCTTGAAAGACACGGAACTGAACAAAATGCTGCAAAACGTCGCCACCCAGAGCAGCGTCGGCACTCCACGAGCGATCAACGAAGACATACTCGATCAAGGCTACACCGTTGAAGGCAAACAGCTGATCAACCACCTGAGCGTGCAGAGCAGCCATGCCGACAAGATGCGTGCAGACCCGAAGGCGGTGTACTTCCAGTTGGGCGCTTCTGTCTGCAGGAACGAAGGGTTTCGCAAGCTGATGGCCAAGGGCGCGATCATGCGTTACGACTTCACCGAGGTGAAGACCAACCGTCCGGTCGGCTCCGCCAGCTTCCAGGAATCGGATTGCCTGCAACCGGCCAAGAAGAAAAAGTAATCACCGGGAATTGGCGCGCCGCTGTTCATCTTCGGCGCGCAATTCTGCCAGCAGCGCCTGCAAGTAATGCGAACGGCGTTCGCCGCCACGCAAACGCCGGCAGCACTCCTCTTCGAGGCTCAAATGATTGGCCTCGGCTGATGACTTCAACAATCGATACAGTTGCGTATCGACCTCCAGAACGACTCTGGCCATGGTTTCCCGCCTCCCTGCACTTCACTCATGTTTGAGCGATTAAATCCTTGAACTGCATGTACCGTGCGCCCTGCCGTTGACGCAAAGTTGTCGTGTGGCACCTGTAACTTAGTAAATCAGAGTGCGGCCCATGCGACGCCTGTTCAGACGAGCGGTGAAACCACCTTGCAAATCGTCAATAAGCGGTTGCCAGCAAAGACGTTGTGGCGCAATGATCAATCAGCGCAAATCATTGTGAAGGTCTAGATTTCAGGTATCCACCTTCACTTTTTCAGGGCTGGAAAGGGGGCTGGCCGTCGCTTGCTGTGTTGTGCGATTGTTTCTTTCATCCAAGGGAAAAACAGAACCTGTTTGGATGATCCGATGCCTTTCGGGTCAAATAGATCGCCCAGGCATGGGCCTGGGCAGACAGCGACACATGAAGTGTCGTGGCACCGGCGTACGTTGTCGGGCCGAGGGTTCTGTGCAGAAGGAGAAGTTGAATGCCTTACCAACCGAATGACCTCCTGAGCCGTCATTTCGAAGAAAGCGGCCACGACCTCCTCAGCAAGGTCGAAGAACAACTCAAGCTGATTTCACCCAACAGCCCGAACATCCCGATCTACCGTGACATGATCCTGACCGTGCTGCGCATGGCCCAGGAAGACCACAACCGCTGGAACGCCAAAATCACCCTGCAAGCCCTGCGCGAACTGGAACAGGCCTTCCGCGTGCTCGAACAATTCAAGGGACGGCGCAAGGTCACTGTTTTCGGCTCGGCCCGTACCCCCATGGAACACCCGCTCTACAGGATGGCCCGGGAACTCGGCGCCGCTCTGGCCCGCTCGGACATGATGGTCATTACCGGTGCCGGTGGCGGCATCATGGCCGCCGCCCACGAGGGCGCCGGCCTGACACACAGCCTGGGGTTCAACATCACCCTGCCCTTCGAGCAGCATGCCAACCCCACTGTCGACGGCACGACCAACCTGCTGCCCTTCCATTTCTTCTTCACCCGCAAGCTGTTCTTCGTCAAGGAAGCCGATGCCCTGGTGCTGTGCCCGGGCGGCTTTGGCACGCTGGATGAAGCCCTGGAAGTGCTGACGCTGATTCAGACCGGCAAAAGCCCATTGGTGCCTGTGGTGCTGCTCGACGCGCCGGGCGGTAAATTCTGGCAAGGCGCACTGGACTTCATTCACCAGCAACTGGAGGAAAACCATTACATCCTGCCCACTGACATGAAGCTGGTAAGACTGGTCTACAACGTCGAAGAAGCGGTAGAGCACATCAATCAGTTCTACAGCAACTTCCACTCCAGTCGCTGGCTCAAGCATCAATTCCTGATTCGCATGAATCACTCACTCAACGACCAGGCACTCGAATACATGCAGGAGGCTTTCGCCGACCTGCGCCTGAGCGATCATTTCCATCAGCACACTTACAGCGGTGAGGAACACGACGAAGCCGAATTCAGCCATCTGGCGCGACTGGTCTTCAACTTCAACGCCCGCAATCATGGCCGCCTGCGCGAACTTGTGGACTACATCAACCTGCCGGAAAACTGGGCACAATCAAAACCCCAAGCACAACAACGCACGCGGGAGCCGTCAAAGGTGACGTGAGGCATAAAAAAACGGCCCGCTATCAAAATAGCGGGCCGTTTCAATTCAGTCGTCCATCCCTCGACCGCTGAACAAGCGGTTGATCATTTCCATGGAGTATCCCCGATACGCCAGGAATCGGCCTTGTTTGGCTCGCTCCCGGACATCTGCCGGCAATTGCCCGGAGAATTTACGTCGCCAGGTGTCGGCCAGTTGCTCCTGCCAGTCGATACCGCTCTCACGCAGGGCAAGTTCAATATCGATGCGCTGCAGGCCGCGCTGGCTCAACTCTTCACGAATGCGTAAAGGGCCATAACCGGAACGGGCGCGGTAGGAAACGAAACTTTCGAGGTAACGGGTTTCAGACAACAACCCCTCTTCCGTCAACCGGTCGAGTGCTGTTTCGATCATTTCAGGGAGGGCGCCGCGCTGACGCAGTTTACGCGTCAGCTCGACTCGACCGTGCTCGCGTCGTGCGAGCAGGTCCATTGCGGTTCGCCGCACCGCGACGAGTGTATCGAGTACGGCGGTCATCGCTTCGATCAGATATCAGCGTCAACCAGGTCGTCTTCGGTCTCTTTGACCGCAGAAGCTTTGGCGTCTGCTACGGATGCCGGGGACAGGAGCTTGTCACGCAGTTGCTTCTCCAGCTTTGCCGCGACTTCCGGGTTGTCCGCCAGGAACTTGGCCGAGTTGGCCTTGCCCTGACCGATCTTGGTGCCTTCATAGGCATACCAGGCGCCGGACTTCTCGACGAAACCGTGCAGAACACCCAGGTCGATCATCTCACCGTTGAGGTAGATGCCCTTGCCGTAAAGAATCTGGAACTCGGCCTGACGGAACGGCGAAGCCACCTTGTTCTTCACGACCTTGACGCGGGTTTCGCTACCGACGACTTCATCACCTTCCTTCACCGCGCCAGTACGACGGATGTCCAGACGAACCGATGCGTAGAACTTCAGTGCGTTACCACCGGTGGTGGTTTCCGGGCTGCCGAACATCACGCCGATCTTCATGCGGATCTGGTTGATGAAGATCACCAGGCAGTTGGCGTTCTTGATGTTACCGGTGATTTTACGCAGCGCCTGGGACATCAGGCGGGCTTGCAGGCCCACGTGCATGTCACCCATTTCGCCTTCGATTTCAGCCTTTGGCACCAGGGCGGCCACGGAGTCGACGATGATCACGTCGACTGCGTTGGAACGCACCAGCATATCGGTGATTTCCAGGGCCTGCTCGCCGGTGTCCGGCTGGGAAACCAGCAGGTCGTCGACGTTGACACCCAGCTTGCCGGCGTACTCAGGGTCGAGGGCGTGTTCGGCGTCGACGAATGCGCAGGTCGCGCCGGCTTTTTGAGCCTGGGCGATCACGGACAAGGTCAGCGTGGTTTTACCGGAAGATTCAGGACCGTAGATTTCAACAATACGGCCTTTTGGCAGGCCGCCGATGCCGAGAGCGATGTCCAGACCCAGAGAGCCAGTGGAAATGGCCGGGATCGCCTGACGGTCCTGATCGCCCATACGCATTACGGCACCCTTGCCGAATTGACGTTCGATCTGACCCAGGGCCGCAGCCAAGGCTTTCTTCTTGTTGTCGTCCATTAAAGTCCTCACGTAATCAATAAGGCCTGACGGCCAACACCTGTATAAGTAGCCAGTATTATTCCACAGCGATTCCGGATCGCCTACCCCTGATTTGAGATTTCTGCCGCGGCATAGCGCAGCAGCCCCTCTAGCGCGGCCTTCACCGTTTGTCGGCGCACCTCGTCGCGGTCACCGGCGAAGTGTTGCAACTCGCTGAACACTCGCTCGCCCACGCCCCAGGCCAACCAAACCGTCCCCACCGGCTTGCTCGGCGAACCACCGTCCGGCCCGGCTACGCCACTGACCGCCACGGAAAAATACGCGCGACTTTTCTCCTGCGCCCCCCTGGCCATCGCTTCGACCACCTCGCGGCTGACCGCCCCCACCGTGGTGAACAACTCCACAGGAACATCCAGTTGCAGGTTCTTCTGCAGATTGGAATAGGTGACGTAACCGGCCTCGAACCACGCCGAGCTGCCCGGAATACGGGTGATCGCCTCGGCGATCCCGCCTCCGGTGCAGGACTCGGCCGTGGAAACATGGGCGTTGAGAATCTGCAATTGCCTGCCAAGGTCAGCGGCGAGCTGGGTAATTACTTTCACGGTCATCTCCTGATGGGGCGGGATGGGTTAACCGTACACCAGCAGACTGCACTTGCAAGCGACTGGACCGATCAAAATGTTAGTGCGCAAGCGCTCTGACATAAGCCTGACAAGCCTGCAAGGCAATCAGTCCGCGGTCGCCGGCGTCGGTGATGGCAATAATTCGTTGAGCATGCGCCGGGTCAAGTCCGGCGCGTACGGCACCATGATCCACCCTGCCGGGGCGGGAGGTGCCTGGCACTGCACGGTCGGGGGCAACATCGCCGGCATCGAGGAGGACTGACAAGCGCAGATCAGCAGTGGCAAGACGATCGCGCAGGCGATCCTGATCACGTTGAACATCGCTTAGCACTCGGTAATGTTTTTTTTCACTGGTGGACAATTGCTGCTCCAGGGAGAGGCGCATGTCCTGCTCCGCCTGCCTCTGGGTTTGAGCAACCAGGGTCAGTTGATTCAGCGTTTCATGGTGCAACCTGGCCTGTTCCTCCAGTTGCCCCGCATAGCGCCAATCCTGAATACGCCAGGCCAGCGCCGCCGAGCCGCCCGCCAGCACCACCAGTAAAACAACACTGACGGCCGTTTGGTAAGGCGCCGAAATCAAACCGAAGGCTGACATAACACTGCCCTCGCCCGCGCCCATAGCTGCAAGCGATCCTGTAGCCCGTTCAAACCGCCGTTGATACGGCGGGTGATGCTGTTGAACTGGTCGCGATCGGCCAATTCGTTCAGACCGTTTTGCGCCCAATACCACGCAGCGGATTCGGCAGCCCATTGCGGTTGTTCGAGCAGTTCAGGCGCGGCCAGCAGACGTTCGTCGCCGAACAGGCCGAGGCTGCACTGACGGTAGTTGTTGCGACCGGTGACCTGAATCAAACCGCGCCCACGGTACTTCTGGCCGTCGCAGTCAGGTTCTGCGGAATTGCCCAGGCGAACAGCCAGGGCACCCGTATCGTACTGGCTCAGGTACTGATCGCTGCCCAACTCCCGCACGAACTGCAACTGCCCGGACTCATGACCGACTTGCGCGAGGAACGCAGCGATGCGTTTGGGCGTATTGATGCGGTGATTAGCCATGGCAATGTTGAGAGCAGAAATAAAAACGCCCGCTTGGGTGCGGGCGCCTGGCATGATTTTGAGAAGTTGCCGTTCAGTCAGCGGCATGGTTTGACCTCATTGATTGATAAACGGTGTAGTCACGGTGTTACGAAGCAGAAGCCAGGCAGGTCGCTGCAATCGTGCAACGATAGCTGTCCTTTCGACTTCCACTGGTGGTGACCTTGTCGATCGACCAGCGCCCTCGCATGAAGTCAGGCCAAGTGTCATCCAGCACCACCAGTCCCTCTGCGCCCAGTGCCGGATTGCCCGGGCAAACAATGTTTACCTTGAGCGTTTCGCGCACCATCCGGCGCACTTCACCTTCCGCGGCAGCTCGAGCCTCATCGGCTCCCTGACAGCGCTTGCGCAGCGTCTTGAACGGCGCAATGCCGCTCTCCTCCACTCGCTCTTGACCCGCCGCTGCGTCCCACCAACTTATCTTGCAACCCTGGTATTTGGCGCGGGCAGTTTCATCCAGGGTCGCAGAGACAAAGGCGTTGTCTCCCGGATGATTGTTGGTGGTCACTGACAGCATTACCGGCGCCAGAATCTTGCCCGACAGCGATTTCACCTGCCCCCGCCGCGCCAGCACATACAATTCGTTGAACGGTTTGGCGACAGCGTCGTGCAGGTAGGCCAGCCGGGTCAAAAACCCCATGTCCGTTTCATTGGACTGATCAATGTGCGCAATTTTAATCAACGCCAGATCCGGGGCCACACGCGGGGAAAATCCGTGCCTGGAGGTCAATTGTCGAAACAGTGCTCCCAGGGTCGTAGGCCCGTGGCTGACCGATCGACGCTGTTTGAACCCGGTTTGATCCGCCGCACTGAACGGCGCAGCCGTGGCCACCAGCGTCAGGCGCAAGGGGAACAGGGTGGGCGTACGCCGGGTAATGACGAACTCTCCTTTATCCACCAGCCCCGACTCCAGGTAACCCACCCGCAGGCCGATTTTTCCGCCCAGGTCGGGCAACCCTTCAAGACCTTGCAGATCAATCGAGAGTGTCAGTTGATCGGACTCGATGCCCGCCGCGTCGACATGTTGCCAATTGAGCAAGCGTTCGTTGAGCAGCGCCGCATTGGCGCCGTAGATTTCCACCGCTGGCGTGAAACCCAGTGACATGCCGCCTCCTTAATCCCAGGCCGAAACCGGTGTGGGTGAAACGGGTTTTGAGTCCACCTCCGGCAGAACAATCCACACCCCTGCCGGCAGTACCGCAGCGTGCTCGGCAAGCTCCGGATTAAGACGCCACAGCGCTTCCTCGGCAGCGTCGTCACAACGCTCAAGCTCGCGGTACAACAACAGATTCACCGAATCACCGGCGATGCTTCGAACCCTACGCATTGGCGAACTCCATCAATTCAATCACCCAGTCGACCACCATCGCGGTGCCGTCATCGATGATGTTGTTTTGGGTTTCCGACAGACTGCTGATCCGCCACAGGCCCCAGTTACGGCCAATGCCATCCACCAATGGCAACGGCGTGCGCAAGGCCTGCAAGGCGCGCAATTCATCGAGTCGATCCATGGCGGTCGCGTACATCGACTTGCCGGTGATCGTCAGGGTTTGCAGGCCCTGGCCGGTCTGCGTGGTTTTGGGCTTGCTGGTGAGGATATCGATGTTCGTCCAGCCACCGTCCGACTTGCGTAGCAGGGTGCTGTAGGCAAAATTTCTGGACAGGCCGAAAATGAAACTGCCCAGGACCATTTGCTGGCGCATTACGTACCTCCATCGGTCAGGGCCGCGTCGCTTCGCATCGCGAGTGAGTTAGGCAGGGTCATCAGCCCGAATTGTCCGGTGATTTGCTGAACCACCAGATTGGCCAATTGGCTGGCACTGGCCTGATCCTGACCGTTGATGTAGATGTTCGCGGTCAAGTTGTTTTGCTGATGGGTTGTCTGGGAATCGCTGATGCTTTTACTGACTTGATCCGGGGCCGCGAGCCGATCGGTGGTGGAGGCTATTTTTTCACCCAGCCATTCGCCCGACTCACTTCCAATCCAGCCGCCTACCAACGCCCCGACAACGCCGCCTATAGCCGTGCCGACCAGCGGCACAACGCTGCCCAAAGAGGCCCCCAAAGACGCGCCAGCGGTAGTTCCCGCCCAACCGCCACCTGCCGCGCCCAGCCCTGTCGTCACCATTCGTTTATCACCGGCAAGCACGCCTTCAACCACATCGGCGGCCGCACTCAAAAACTTCAGTGCGCCTGGTGCATTGCGAGAGACCGGGCGCAATGAAGCCGTCGCTCCAGTTAAACGACGAACCGTGACTGAGCGAATACCTTGTTTACCGATGTTTTTCCCAGGTTCCCCAACGGCTTCGGGACGTTGATTCCCGGCCTTCACATCCGGTTTGTCCAGCTTGTCCGGCCTGTCCGGCCTGTCCAGTTTGTCCGACCTGTCCGACTTGACTGTCTTTTCCGACTTTTCCGACTTGTCCGACTTTTCCGATTTGTCCGACTTGACTGTCTCTTCCGAGCGGTCAGTTTTTCCAACGTCCTCGGAGATCAGCCTACCCAATCGGCGAGGCAGTCTCGCAGCCGCGCCATCCAGCACACGCTTGGCCGCCCGGTTGACTAATTCATCCCCCACAGCCTTGAACAATTCGCTGATCAATGGTTTTACAGCCGCCGCTACAACCACGATGCCTGCTGCGGTTTTCGGATAGGTTTCAGCCAGTCCAGTCAGAAGGTCCATCAGAGAACCGAGGGAAGCCAGCCCACTATCCGCCACCGGAGTCAGTTCACGGCTGGCGACCGTGGACAGGCGCTCGTTACGCGCATTCAAGAGATTCCACTGGCCCTGCTGAGTCATGGATTGTGCCAGCGCGTCCTGCTGCACCGAGCCCCCGTTGCTCAGCTTCGATGTGGCGTACTGGCGATTATCCAACACCTGCCAGAAAGCCTCGTTGACCTCGGAAAGACTGTTCGACAGGCGCAACGCCGCTTCACCACTGTCGGCAAACAACGTGGTCGCCAACGATGAGCGCACCTCGGCAGGTTGGTTGTTCAGTGCGGCAAGCACCGACATTACAACGCCCGGTGCGTTACCGTCCTGGCGCAACTCGCTGGCCACGACTGCGGGGTTAAGATTATTCAGCTGCTGCCATGCCGCACGCTCGGTCGCGGACACCTTGTCGCCCTTGCCCATCGCGGTAACGATATGACTGAGAGCGGCGCCAGCATCGGCCTTTTGCGTTCCGGTATTCAACAATGCCGCTGTCAGTGCAGCGGCTTGAGCGGGCGTCAGGCCTGCCGCCGTAGCAGCACCGCCGTCACGCTGCAAGACGCCACCGATGTCGGCCGCCGTGGCATCCCCGGGGCTCTTGCCCAAATAGTTGATGGCGTCCGCCAGATCAAAGGACGCCTCACGGGTGAGCTTCATGGAGTTTCGCCAACCGACCATCATCTCTGCGACTTCCATGGCCGGCACTTTGAACGCCGTTGCGGTGACCGCAGCATCACTGGCGAAATTATGCAGTACAACTTGACGGTCCGAGGCACTGGGCAGATTACTGACAATCCCTGCCTTGGCAGCCAGGCTCTCAATCTTCAGCAGATCAACCAGACTCGTCCCGCCGGCTGCCACCAGCGGAGCGGTGCTCATGATCAGAATTGGTTGCAGCACCTCCTTGCTCTGGCTCGGGTTGAACCGGGCGGCTTGCCTCAGATCGGCCATGGCCGAGTCAATCTCTATCATCGGTTTGAGCAGATCCGGCGGTTCAATACGGCCACCAGGCTTGTCTGGATCCGCTTGCTCACTGACCGACTCATTTTTGGCATCGACACCAGGAGATTGCGACAACGAACGCTGAGACGACAGTTTCAGTCTCAATGACTCGATAGCCGTGGTCAGCAGGCTGATTTTTTGCCCAAGCGCTTCCAACGTCAGACCAAGAGTGGAGATTTGTTGCGCAGCAAACACGCCCATGACTTGCACTGGCGAAAGACTCGCCTCTACGGCTGCATCCAGCCTGATATTACCGAACGCCGCCCCCCCTGGATTGATGGCCGCGTTTCTTAGCGAATACTTTTCGTCCGCCATCCCGCTCTACTCCTGTTTCACGCCAAGGCGAGTGATCGCGATGTCGTAGCGGCGTAATGCCTTGCCAGCGTCCCACTCCAGAATCTCCGCCTCACTTACCGGGTAAATGAGCGGCACCACATCGAGGATTATTTCGATGTCGCGCTCCGAAAGAAGTCCGCCGGTTTGTTTAAAAAATCGTCGATGCGCACCTGCAGCTGGGTCCAGTCGGGCACGGTCAGCGAGGCCAGGTCGGGAAGCATCAGGCCGGTGCAGTGGGCAGTGATGAACTCGGCGCGTTCCTTGGCCGTCTTGAGCTTCTTCATCGCCTTGGTCGCGCGCAGCACCGGCATTTCCAGGGTCAATGAAGCCAGCGTGCGCCCCGCTGCCGCGAGGGGTTGCAGCAGGGTCACTTCATCGGGGGAGGCCGACGGTTTTGCCGCGTCTTCGCCTTGTGCCAGGAAGTGCGAGGACGGCAAGGTCGACATTTGATGAACGTATTGCGCGATGCTCACGTAGTCCGGGCGTTTGAGTTGATCGAGTTCCTTGGCCGACAGCCCGGTGGCCAGCAATGCCAGCTCGAAGAACTGGTCGTCCTCATCATCACCGGCACGGGCCAGGGCTTCTTTCTGTGCCGCGTAGTACAACGGTTTGAGCTGGACTTGCGCGATCTGTGCGCCATCATCACCGGTGATTGGCGACAACAGAACATGCTTTGGAGGTGTCCATGACATGGCATGAATTCCTTGAAGAATCAGGAAAGCCGCCCGCAGCAGGTCGGCGAACCGACGGGTGAAGGCGGCATGGGGGAAGTTCAGTGAGGTGTTACGGCAGCAATACCGCCCGACGGGCGTCGCCCAGGATGTCGACGCCGTTGAGCATGAACTTCTGGGTGCGCACGTCGATGTCGATCACCGGGATGCCGTTTTCCAGACGGTTGTAGGTACGGCAGGTGAGTTCCAGCGTGGTGGTGGGTTTATCGCCCATCTTCAGCTTGGCTTCTTCCAGGGACTTCAGCTTGCCGCCGACGGTGTGGTAGGTGAACCAGGTATTGCCGTCCTGGTCCTGACCGGCTTCACGCACATTCAGCAGGATGTCGTCGCCCGGCGTCACGCCAAGTGACAGCATGATTTCCGGCCCTGCCCCCTGCAGGACCAGCTTGGCGCCAAGCACTTTGCCGCTCTTGGCCATTTCCTCGGCGATAAAGCGGCCGCCTGCCATCGCCTCCATCTCGAACTCGATCTTCGGCGGGGTGAACTCATCCACAGTCGCCGACAACGGCAGGCCTTGCAGGGTGGCCGCGATGGCCTGTCTTACGCGGTTGGTAAACATTAGAGAACGTCCTCCAGGAACTGCTCGATGATTTCATCGCGGGCATTGAGTTGATAAACCATGTGTTCGTTCGGCGCGTAGCGGCCGTAGTCGATGACCACGTACCAGGTGCCGTTCTTGTACTTCTCGACGCTGTTCAATTCCGGGTGCAGGTAGACACTGCCCCCTGGAATGGTTTCGTCGGCGACCAGGGTTTGCAGCCAGTCATTGATGCGCTTGACCTCCTGATCCATGAACGACTTGGTCAGGTTTTTCGCCATGGCCTTCTGGCCGGCTTTTACCAGCTTGCGACTGATCGCATCTTCGAGGCCGACATAGCTGATGAACTTGCCGGTGACGGAGCGGTTACCCAGCAGCGAGAAACCGCCGAGGACCGTGCGGGCGTAGTAGCTGATGCCATAGCGGTTAAGCAGATCGCCCTCGGTGGACTTGTCGAGGATGTTGTATTCCACGACTCGGGAAACGTCCTCGGCGAAGGTCACCTGGTTGCCCGGACTTTCCCATTGCTTGACCTTGGCCAGCGCAGCGATGGCCAGACTCGAAGGCGACAGGAACACGTTTTTCTTCGCCGCCTTGGAGTACACCGATGGCATGTTGTGCACCAGCAGGCATCGGTCGAAACCCAGTTCCGCACCACCCAGTTCCTGGCTGTAAGTCACCTGATCGGCAACGGCGGCATCCTTGCCGTCGAGCACCACGCGCGCCTTGATGCGCTTGCCGAACGAGGCAAACTCGCTGGCCACCGCCTTGGTACTGGTAAAACCCGGTGCGCCGATAATGGTCAGGTCTTCTGGCACGCCGCTGAGTGCAGCAAGACCGAGCTTGCGGCCAGTCAGCGGATCGACGCCGCCGATCACATTGTTCAGCGTGTCGGCCGGGGTTGTGCCCTCGTCAACGATGACCACGTAAACCGGCACCTTGACCACTTTCAGGATCTGGAAAACCGCATGGAACAGCGTGCCTTCTTCGGCGCCGGTTGGGTCGAGCAGTGCCTGGGTGGTGAAGCTGTTGATGCGAAATGGCGCATTGCGCGGAATCAGCGGATCGGCCTTCGGCGCGGTGCCGATCAGACCGATGACGTTATCACCCAGGCCACCCATGGCCTCGGGGGACTCGGTGGCATTGACGCTAATGCCGTTGTGTTCGAAGTTCAGAACCTCAGCCATATTATTCAGCCTTCTTGGTGGTGGCCTTTTTGGCCGGGTTGGATTCGGCGGTCGATTCGTCCGCCTCGTTTTTCTTCCGTTCAAGGCGACCGGCGCTGCGCAACGCGCTGGCCTCCACATCGAGCAACTTCAGTTCCTGGCCGATGCTCGACCAGTGCCCACCCCCAATGGGGAATGGACGGAGCACGGTGTACGTTTGGCGTTCTGTCATTTCTGTTTCTCCATAAACAAAAAAGCCCCTTGGGAAAGGGGCTGTTGGGTGATATTTGCCGGATTGGAAAACGCCCCGGCGGTGCGGGGCGTTATGTGAGTTGTTCAGCCAACCAATCCGGTGACAACGGACGGTGATCGAACATCGGAAACTGGCCCGCCTCCGGCCATTTGCGCAATGCCTGACGGTATTGCTGCAACCTGCTGTATTGCTCAAGGGTCAGCGTGGTAGCAGACCCGCCTTCCAGTTCGTCACGATGCCGCGACACGAAACCATCGGTCGCCAGCAAACGCTCATCGCGCCATTGCCTCTCAACAGCCGCCAACACCTCAGGCGAAGCTGGCGGCGGGTCGACCAGCACAGGCGGCTCAACATCAAAGTCAATTATCTGGCCTGCGACTTGCCCTTCAAGAAGACTGGCATGCAGATCGTGCGTGATCTCAACAGCATCGTGTGGAAGAGCAAGACTGATGGCATTGTCAAAAAAACTGCGAGTCGATTTGCTCGAAAAAATGGTCATATGTCGCCTCTCAATGGGCAGTTATAAACAGAGTCACACATCGGGCAGTCGGACTAGTTGCCAATGGCAATGTATTGACTGCCATTCCCCACAATATTGCCGCGCCACACGAAGGAACCTTGCGTCAACACGCCTGCACATGCGTAACCAACAGAGTTGCTCCCCGCTGTATATCCTTGGCTGATCAGTACCTTTCTGAAAGCATTCGGGAACGCAACAGGCAAGGTATTCACCAAGTCCCCAGCCGTGGCCGGCGCAGTATCGCCCCACTGGATAATCAACCCGCTCGGCAGCTTCTGGTAACCGCTAGAACCAGGATTGACGGCGAAAGCTTCTGCGCCAAGCCCTCCACCTCCCAAGTACCACGCATTATTTCGCTTAACTATGCTGACCTTTTCTCCGATCAACGGGGAATACAGATTCCCGCCCGTGAGGCCTTGGATAATCTCAGAGCCATTCCCCTTAATCAGTGCGCCGCTTGAGGTGAACAGAAAATGGAACACTGCCCCATTGGGCGTTGCTGTCAGGGCAGGAAGAGTTGATTGCCAGGCACCACCAACGATGAATAGCCCCCCAGCCTGTGAGGCAGTAAGCACTGTATTTCCAGCGATCAAGGTCGGATCGCCAGGCAAATTGCCAAGTGCCTGCTGGACAAACGCAGTAGTGGCCAACAACTTGCTGTTGTCGAATTGATCCGGGGTATAGCCGAATACTCGCCCGTACTGCATTTGAGCCGATCCATCCGCCCACCAGGCCGTCGCGCCGTTACTGACCAATTCCAGGGTCGCACCCGGCTGCATAGCAATGCTCGCGACTTGTGCGCCATTGCCGGCATTGATCGCATCAGCCCCGGCACAAACCACGTTGACCACACCGTTACCAATGTTGCGAAAGTTGATCGCGCCGCCAGCCGCAAGCGCATTGGCCGCGGGCAGCGTGACCTGGAACGACCCGATCACCGTTACGATCGACCCGACCGCCGCGGTGGTTAGCGTCGTGGCTGCGGTCAGGCTGGTAAAGCCACGATAGTTACCCTGGCTGCGCCGGGTAAACTCTGTCGTGGCGATCGCTTTGGAGTCGTCGAACAACGGTTGCGTTGTCCAGTTCGGACCCGACATGATCCCGGCATACTTGAGTGCGGCAGAGCCGCCAATCAAACGCCACAAATTGCCAACCCGGACAAACTCCGCCGTATCTCCTTGCACGAGCGAAATATTCCCCAGATAGTTCACCGCATCGATGATCTCGCCAGGGCCCGAAGTGACGGTGAGAGCTCCCTGGCCGCACACGAGGTAGACCATCGCACCTCGCGGAATGACACCTCCGCCGACAGGAAGGGTCACTGTCGCCGTTCCAGTAACCGCAAAGGACGCAAGTTTACCGACGTCCGCCAGGGTCATGACCGTGGACGTGGAGTAGTTGGTGTATTCGCCAAACTCCACGCCGCGACGTCTCAGATAGGCCGAGTTGATCAACAACTGCGAGTTGTCGAATTGCGCCGGCGTATTCGCTGTAGGGCTGATCAGCGCTGGCGAGTCGATCGGTGCAAATCCTTGGGTCACGTTCTGAAAGGTCAGGGCCGTGGTGCCGAGAACAATCACGCCATCGGTGACCAGTTGCCAGATCGTGTCGGCATTGCTGCTCCCCTGCTCAACAGAGACCGTCAGCCCTGACGTTACTTCAGCACTTGAATCGGCGTCCTTTGCACGGGTCCAGCCCGCCACAGCCGCGACCCATATGCCATTGTCCTTTGCCAGGGTCTGACTCTTGACCAGGACACGATCGCCCGCGACAACAGCCACACCATCGATCATTTGAGCGCCAGTCAAAGCGATGTTCGCTGTGGTTGCTACTCGTACCGATTGTTTGGCATCAAGCTTGCCCAGCTCTGCCGCTACATAGTCCGCGACCCAGGCTCGCGTCGCTTTAACCACCGTATCGTCAATCAACAGCGTTACCAGCGAAGCATTGCTGGTCTCGAAAATCGAGCGAATGTAAAACTCTTTCCCCGAACCCGAGGTCGCCAGAATCGGCTTGAACGACTCAGGGTATTTGACGATCGCGTAAAGAATCCCGGTGTCCGTCCACAGCCCCGCTTCCCGCACATACCAGCCACCCACCTCCGACGGGATGGTCACCTCGGCCAGCAACCAGCTCGGGTTTTTTTCGTCCTGGAACAATGCATTGAGTGGCCCGCGCCACACTTCGCGTTTGAGTGCCGTGGCGGTCGCCGCCGGGTTGTAGACCGTGCCGCCGCCGTCACCGACCGATATCTGCGACAGCCTGATAGGAACGCCCGCGGCCTTGCAGGCGGTTTCGTAAGCAATCCCTGCATTGGTGAGCAGGGTGTAATAGTCAGCCATTCAGGCCCCCTGAGGATAAATAGTGGATGTTTCAACGGTGTAGAGACCGGCAGCCAAAAAGACTTCACCCGATGCCTCCAGCCCTTCGATGACAATCGGATAAACCGTCGCCAGCTCCCCACAGACGGTCGTCGCGCCGATGACATGCCTGCCAAAGGCACTCAAGCCGACCGATACCGACACGCTGTCGCGTTCGCTTTTGGCGTCCGCCAGGCGTCGGTCCAGACGTGCGTCGATCTCTTCGCTGTAGGGTTGATCGGTAAAAGCCCTGACGGAAAAGCTGTAGGGCGTACCCGGTGGCGTCTGTTCGTACCAGGCACGCACCTCAGGCATCAAGCGCAAGCCCTTGGCGGCATTTTCCAGTGCCTGCCGCGTGCCGGCCTGCCGGGCGGTGGGCCAGGCAAGCCCCACCGTCAAACGTTTTTCCAGCTCTACTGCCTCAGCGTTCCACTCGCTGACACCCCGGTCCGCCGCGAGGTAAGGCAGAAACGCCAAGGGCGTCGCCGCAGGGTTCATCAGTTCGGGGAACGGCGGAGCAATGCGATCAAGCAAAACACCGAAACCGATATCGAGGGCCTTTTCCAACGGTGAACTGTTGGCCGGCAACAGGCTCATACGAGGCGTTGGATCACTCATAGGGTGAGCACCTCCACCTCGACACCCGTGCAATAAGGCGCCTCGAAGGCCGTCGTCACAATCGGCTCGATAGGTTCAATAATTTCCAGCTGAACCGCCCCGGCGTTATGCAGCGTGTAGTCGATCCAGCTCGGATCGACCCGCCCTTCGAGGCGATGGCAACTGTCGGCATAAACTTGCAACTGCTGTTGTGCAGCGGCTTTCGTCAGCCCCGAATCAGGGCCGGCGTTGATCCTGGCAACCACGCGGATCTTGTAGTTCTGGATATGAGCGCCCTGGACGGTGACCCGATCGGTCTCCGGCCGCACATCGGGGCGGGAAAAGTGCTGGCGTACACCCTCGAGCAAATCGTCGCTGGCCGTACCATCGCCCTCCCGCGAAAGCACTGTGACCCTCACTTCGCCGGGAGCCGTACGTCGTCCATTACCGTCCTTGATCTGCGCGGCATAGCCGTCCGGGGAGAAGCTATACGTGACAGTTACCTCACCCGCGGTTGCCGTTTCCACCTTCACTGCTGGCCGCTCGCCGAGGGTGAAAACCTCCCGGCGATACTGCATCCGCGAACCGGCGGCCGGTGCGTGGGGTGCCAGGTAGTAACGCAACCGGGCATCGTCGTCGCTCTCATACACAGGGGCCACCGGCGGAAACGCCACCGGGTCACCAGGATCCAGCAATTGGCGTTCAAGGCCCATGTCTGCGAGGCGGGCATCGAGATTGCTACCGGTAGCCCACCACGCCAGCATCTGCTTGATCCGTGCGTTGTATTTGCGTTCGTGAAGTTGCAAACGCACACAAAACGCCTCTAACGCCAAAGTCAGCAGCTCGCTTTCATTCTCAAGGCTGAGCTTGAGCGTTGCCGCACTCTCGGGGGAGCGGGCCCCCACATACTCGACGACAAACGTCTTGAACTCTGCGAGCAGATCCTCAAATGCGTCGACGGCGACGATGGCCGGCTCCGACAACTGGTTCTGCCCCGGTATCAACATGCTCATGTCACCACCTCGAAGGTTTGATTGCGGTTTTTCCACGTGCCAGAGAAACGCAGCATCAACCCCGCCCCCTGGCGACTGGCGACAATGACATCTGGCTGAAAATCCCCGATGCCGTTCTGATGGTTGTAAAACGCTTGCGCGGCATGGCTCTGGGCCAGGATCAACAAGTCGTCACCGAGGTTCTGCCCCAACAAATCCGGGATGGCGCAGCCATACAAAGGACGCTTCTGACGTGTACCCAACGGCGTGGTCAGCGCGCGGGTTGCGCGCTGCACAAATTGAGGCCAGTCGTCGACCGCCGCGCCTGTATTACGATCAATTCCAATCATGGGAAAACTCTTTATGCAGTGCTGATGACGCGGCCCTGGTGATCGACCAAGGGGCCGCTCAGGTGCACACCGGAAGCATCGAGTCGCATCCCCGCCGCACCCAGTTGCAGTTCAATGGATTCAGAAGTCATCGCCATTCGCGCCGGGCCGATTTTCAACTCGAGCACTTCGCGAGAGGCGGTCAGCAGCGCCAGGCCGTTTTTCCAGTGCAGGACATGACTGACGTCGTCGTAGCTGCTTTCAGTGCCGTCCCGATAGAGGCGACGCGTCAGCGATGCCTGTGTCGAGACAGGGGGAAACTGATTGCTGTTCAGCCCGAACAACGCAACGGATTGGGCGCTGCTTTCGCCACCGCCGTGGTTGAGTAACAGGCATTGCTCGCCAACGGACGGTAGTCGCGTCTCACTTTGCCCCCCCGCACTGGGGTTGAAAAAACGGATGGCCGGCGTCAGCAGTTCACCGTGCCTGACTCGGCAAGTGTTGCCGACCGGATCGACCTCCTGGCACACACCAACGCGACACAGACTGTCAGTACGCCGGTAGAGATCCTCAAACTCGGTCTCCATCTCAGCCAGACGCTCAATGATCGGGCCAAGCTGTAGACTTAAAAGCGCATCGAACATGGCTCATCCCTCCAGTTCCGTGTATTGGTCCGGGTCGTCGATGTTCGAGACTTCCCAGGTACGGGCAAACTTCGGAGTGCCCAGGGGGTCGTCCAGCAGAAGCGGACCGAGGTAGAGCGCCTGGCTAAAGGACAGGGTCCAGGTCGGGTATTGCCGTGCTTCGCTGATGAGGATTGAAGGAATGGCGTCGAGGTTCAGCGGCAGGTCGCATTGATCCTTCGGCAGCCCCCAGCGGTTATCCGTGGCCAGATCCTTGAGTGCACTGGCCAGATCACAAGCGGCCAATCCGGAGCCAGCCTGCATGGCTTGCGCAACAACTTGCAGCGAGATCGTCAAAACATGAGCGATACGCCCATCACTGGCAGGGCAGCCAGGTGCGTCGCGCTCAATGGTGATCAGGACCCACGGTCGTTCGCCGACTTCCGTGAAGTCCTCATGACTTCCGACGTTTATACCGAGTGCCGAGTTGCTCAGCGCCAAGGCAATGGCAGCCAAAAACTGTGAAGGTTTTTCGATGATGGAGGGCATATTGGACGTCCTGTTCTTATTTCGGCGAGCTCGATCAGCCAGCCATTTCACTGTTGGTCGGGACGAGAATCACGGGCTGGCACTTCACAGACGCCTATTCGCCTGGCCGCCCAGCGCTCATAAAGCCCGATGGCCACATCCGCCCCGGCCATCGCCGTCAGGCAACCAAAAGCCCCCGCCGCCCAGATCGACACGCCGGCGGCATACAGCAGCATGATTGCCGAGACCCCGCAGATCATGCAGGCCCCGGAGCGCAAGGCCAGGCGTCGCAGCAATGACCAGCCGCGGGCGCCCTCCTTGTCGGCGCGCCACATTTCGCCGGACACCCCGCCCAGCAAGGCGAGGACGATGACGAGCCAGATCGGCATGTCCAGCAACGCTTGTTGCTCGTTTGTCATGTCACGCCTCCCGGGGTGATTGATGAATGTTGTGTAAGGGTCAAACGCTTTCATTTTTCAGGTAGGCATTCCAAAAAGCCCGGTATGAGCCGGGCTTTTCAGTAATGCGGTCCTTCGCGTTGATCTTTCGGCGCTACTGGCGCGGTACGGATCGATTCAAATTGTTCCTCCGACCGCGGCCCCTGCCCGCCGGATAACTGCTTCTGGTGCTTTACGCTGCACACCCGGGTCAGTTGCCAACCCTCTGAACCGTTAAGGCCGGTTCATCGCTGCCTGTGTGGTGGAACTAAAGAGCTTCGTTTCGAGCTGCTTTGTCGAGCGGCTTGAGACAAAGAATATGCATGGATGCATATACAGTCAATGCACAAATGCATTTATTTATGCATTTGTTTTGCGCTAACGCATGAAAGCCCCAGCCACACAGGTCATGACGCGCTTTTGGCAGGCGAAAAAAAACCCGCTCGGGCAGGCTGTGTGAAAACCTAGC
>NZ_AKJO01000025.1:0-27443 GCF_000282295.1 Pseudomonas sp. GM33 | reverse complement strand
TCTTCGAGTAGTCGAGAAACAGACCGCAGCTGCTGAGGGTGAATTGAGTAAAGCGCTGCGGGTCGGCGTTGAAGGCCTCCCGCATGCTGAAATCCTGCATGGCTTGGCGGTGGTCATTCAGCGCTTGCCAGGCGGGCAGAGCGGTCACGTCGTGAGGGGTGCGGTAATACGCCATCGCTGCGGGTTTCCTTTTTACTTGAACGGCTTTTTGAACACTAAAAAGCCCGGAGCGCTGCGGGTGGGCGTCCGGTCAACTGCGTCGACACGATTTTGTGGCGCAGGGCGAATACAGTAACTCTCGCGCTGCGATCTGTCTTGACTTTGTCTGACCCGTTCCCGGTACTTTTTTGTACAACGAACAGGGAACGGTCCGACAAACGGAAGGGATATGCGCTTCGGCTCGGTCAGGCGACCTGAACCGGAATGGCGTTGCTGGTGTGGCTCAGCTCATTTCCCGGCGCCATGTAGAGCATGCGCGGCTTGAAGTTGAGCAGTTCGGCTTCGCTGTAATGAGCGTAAGCGCAGATGATCACGCGATCACCGACCTTGGCCTTGTGCGCCGCGGCGCCGTTGACCGAGATCATGCGCGAACCTTCTTCGCCACGGATGGCGTAGGTGGTGAAGCGCTCGCCGTTGTCGACGTTGTAGATCTGGATCTGTTCGTACTCGCGGATGCCGGACAGGTCCAGCCATTCACCGTCGATGGCGCAGGAGCCTTCGTAATCGAGTACAGCGTGGGTGACTTCGGCGCGATGCAGCTTGGCTTTGAGCATGATGGCGTGCATGAATGTTTCCCAGGTCGGCGGGCAAGTGGCCCGAAGGGTTTGTGGGCGTCAGTAAGGTCTGTATGGGCGCAGCAGAACCCCTGTGGGAGCGAGCTTGCTCGCGATAGCGGTGGATCAGGCAAAACTGTTGTGACTGAACATCCGCTATCGCGAGCAGGCTCGCTCCCACAGGATTATTGTGTTGGTCAGACGGGCGCGTCGAGGTTCAGGTGCAGGTTGTCGATCAACCGTGTCGTACCGAGGAACGCCGCCACCAGAATCACCAGGTCACGGTCCTGCGCCGTCGCCGGGCGCAGGGTCAGGGCATGGCGGATTTCCAGATAGTCAGGACGCAGGCCAGCCGTTTCGAGCTGTTTGATCTGCGTGTCGATCAGCACCGGGTAATCGCGTTCGCCCTGCTTGATCGCCTCGCTGATCGCATTCAGCGTGCGGTAGACCACCGGCGCCACAGCGCGTTGCTCTTCGTTGAGGAAACCGTTGCGCGACGACAGCGCCAGGCCATCGGCCGCCCGTACGGTCGGCTCGCCGATGATCTGGATCGGCATGTTCAGGTCATGTACCAGCGCGCGAATCACCGCCAGTTGCTGGAAGTCCTTCTCGCCAAAGATTGCCAGGTCCGGCTGGACCATGTTGAACAGCTTGCTGACCACCGTCGCCACGCCTTCGAAATGCCCCGGCCGGCTTGCGCCGCACAGGCCTTCGGACAATTGCGGGACACTGACGCGGGTCTGTCCGGCCATGCCGTCGGGATACATCTCCTCGACGGTCGGCGCGAACAGCAGATGGCAACCGGCCTGGAGCAGTTTTTCCTGGTCGGCGGCGAGGGTGCGCGGGTACTTGTCGAGGTCTTCGCCAGCACCGAATTGCAGCGGGTTGACGAAAACGCTCGCCACCACGAAGTCCGCCCGTTGGGAGGCCTTGGTCACCAGTGCAACGTGGCCGCTGTGCAGGTTGCCCATGGTCGGCACAAAGGCAATGCGCTTGCCTTCGCTACGGGCACGGGCCACGGCGGCCCGCAGTTCGCGTACGGTTTTTACGGTGTTCATGCAGAGAATCCGTGTTCGATACCAGGGAAAGTCGCTGCCTTGACTTCAGTCACGTAGGCATTCAACGCAGCTTCAATGCTGGTCTGGCCAGTCATGAAGTTTTTCACGAATTTTGGCACGCGGCCGGTAATGGACAGCCCCAGCATGTCGTGCAGAACCAGCACCTGGCCATCGGTGCGATTGCCGGCGCCAATCCCGATCACCGGAATCTTCACCGCCTGGGTGATTTCTTCAGCCAGCTCGCTCGGGACGCACTCGAGCAGCAGCATGGCCGCGCCAGCCTGTTCCAGAGCGATCGCGTCGGCACGCATCTGCCGCGCCTGGTTTTCATTGCGACCCTGGACCTTGTAGCCGCCAAGGATGTTCACCGACTGCGGGGTCAGGCCCATGTGCGCGCAGACAGGGATGCCGCGCTCGGCCAGTAGGCGGATCGAATCGGCCAGCCACAACGCTCCTTCGACCTTGACCATGTGCGCGCCGGCCTGCATCAACAGGGCGCTGTTGGTCATGGCTTGTTCGGTGGTGGCGTAGGCCATGAAAGGCAGGTCGGCGAGGATCAGGGCATCGCTGTTACCGCGTTTGACGGACGCCACGTGATAAGCCATTTCTGCGCTGGTGACAGGCAGGGTGCTGTCGTGGCCCTGCAAAACCATGCCGAGGGAGTCGCCCACCAGCAGCACTTCGACGCCGGCCTGGTTGCAGGCGTGGGCGAAGGTTGCGTCGTAGCAGGTCAGCATGGTGATCTTTTCACCTTTTTGCTTCAGACCTTGCAGGGTGGTCAGGGTGATGGCTGGCATGAAAAGTTCCTCATTCAGGCGCTGTGGAAACTACTGCGAGTAACGCGCGTGATTCTTCGTTGAATACAGGCGCACGCTCTTTCGTCGTGCTTTTAAGGCCTGGATTGCGCCCTTGAACGCCGTGTTGGCGGCAGCGGGACGCCTATAGTCGTGAGGAGAACGAGGGAAGTCAATTGCGTGTGTTACCGCATTGTTACGGGTGGGGTGTTACCGGCGTAACTGATGCGATTCAGCAGCAGATCTTGTGCCCGACACAAAACCAATGTGGGAGCGGGCTTGCTCGCGAAGGCGGTGTGTCATCCAGAATCAATGTTGGCTGAAACACCGCCTTCGCGAGCAAGCCCGCTCCCACAGGGGATTTCGGTCAATTTTGGGGCAGGCGTTCCAGGCCGACGAACGGGCATGCCTTGAGCAGTTCGGCCAAGGTCCGGCCATCGGCCAGCTGCAGGTCGGCAGGTGCCAGTTCGGCCAATGGATATAGCACGAAGGCCCGTTCCTGCATGTGGTAGTGGGGAACCTTGAGGCGCGGTTCGTCGATCAGGCGATCACCGAACAGCAAGATGTCGAGGTCCAGCGTACGCGGTCCCCAGCGTTCAAGGCGCTTGCGACCCTGGCCGTTTTCGATGGCCTGCAAGGCATCCAGCAATTCCAGTGGCGCCAGCGTGCTGTCGAGCACGGCCACTGCATTGGTGTAGCGCGGTTGTCCGGGAAGCAGTGAGTCGCTTTGATAAAACGCCGAAACCCCGACCAGACGGGATTGCGGCAAGGACGCCAGCGCCTCGGCGGCGCTGCGCAATTGTTCGGCGGGGTCAGCCAGATTGCTGCCCATGCCGATGTAGATGCGTTCCATGGATTACTCGCCCGTGGTGCTCGAAGCGCCGGCGGCGCGCTTGCGCTTGGAACCACCGCTGCGGCGACGCTTGCGCGGGGCGCCGGTGCCTTCTTCCTTGCCGCTGAGGTCGCGGATCATGTCGCGGCGCTCGCTTTCATTGGCGTCCTGATAGTCGGTCCACCATTCGCCGAGGCCGTCAGTCTGTTCGCCTGCACTCTCGCGCAACAGCAGGAAGTCATAGCCGGCGCGGAAGCGCGGGTTGTCCAGCAACAGATCGGCACGCTTGCCGCTGCGACGCGGCAGGCGTTCCTGCATGTCCCAGATCTCGCGGATCGGCATGGTGAAGCGTTTCGGAATCGCGATTCGCTGGCACTGTTCGGCAATCAGCTCATGCGCTGCTTCCTGCATCGCCGGAATCGGCGGCATGCCACGCTCCTGCAGACGCAGGACGCGCGCCGGCAGGGCAGGCCAGAGCAGGGCTGCAAACAGGAACGCCGGGGTGACCGGTTTGTTCTGCTTGATCCGCAGGTCGGTATTGATCAGGGCTTCGCTGATCAGGGTGTGGGTGTAGGTCGGGTTGTATTCCAGTGCTTCGGCGCTGGCCGGGAACAGTGGATCGAACAACTGCAAGTCGACCAGCATTTCAAACGTATCGGCGGCGTGGCCGGAGAGGAACAGCTTGAGCACTTCTTCGAACAGGCGAGCCGACGGGATCTCGCGCAACATCGGCGCCAGGTCGCGAATGGGCAGGGCGCTGTGTTTTTCGATACCGAAATTCAGCTTGGCGGCGAAGCGCACGGCCCGCAGCATGCGTACCGGGTCTTCCTGGTAGCGTTGCTTCGGATCGCCGATCAGGCGGATCAGGTGGTTGCGGATGTCGTGTACGCCGTTGGCGTAGTCGAGGATGCGCTCGCTGACCGGATCGTAATACAGGGCATTGATGGTGAAGTCGCGACGTTGCGCGTCTTCTTCCAGGGTGCCATAGACGTTATCGCGCAGGATGCGCCCGCTTTCGTTGCGTGAAGACTGGTTACTGTCTTCCTCGTCTTCGTTTTGCGGGTGATTGGCGCGGAAGGTCGCGACTTCGATGATTTCGCGGCCGAAGTGGATGTGCACCAGTTTGAACCGACGCCCGATGATTCGCGCGTTACGGAATTCGGCCCGTACCTGCTCGGGGGTGGCGCTGGTGGCAACGTCGAAATCTTTCGGTGTAATGCCCAGCAACATGTCGCGCACGCAGCCGCCCACCAGGTAAGCCTGATAACCGGCGCTCTGCAGGCGTTCAACGATATTCACCGCGTAGCGGCTGAATTGCGCCTTTTGCAGCGAGTGTTGGCCGCTGTTGAGCACTTCAGGCGTGCTGCGAATGTGTTGCGTAGGACGCTTGGGAGAACGGAATGACTGGAACAGCTTCTTCAGCATGGGATGCACTGTTTGAAGGAATATTCGGCCATAACAGAAGAATGACCGCATGATGGGCGGGGATTCTAGCATTTAGTCGGGGGATGGTGTAGGACACAGCAGATATGAGCTGTAAGGCGCAGGGTGTAGGAGCGAGCTTGCTCGCGATGGACGTGAACGATTACGCGTAAAACCAGATGCCCCGAGGTGCCTGTGGGATTTTCGCGAGCAGGCTCGCTCCTACAGTGATACGCGGGTTTTTCTGAATCGCAGAAACTACAAGGGGAGCCGAAGCTCCCCAAGAAGTAGTTGCATGCTCTATTTTTATTTTTGGTTTCGGGCTTTTTGTTTTTGTTAAGTGCCCTTGCCATGAAGCTTTCCTTCATGACCCTCCCAATCGGGAGCCAAGAGCAAACGGATTGCTTTGGTCGCTGAATTGCAGTGATCTTTCGATCCAACCAGTACAGGCTCTGTCTTAGGACAGTTTTTGTTGTTCTCGGCCTGGTCGTGGGGCAAGCCCCAAATACAACGCCTCTCCAAAAGAATCAGTTAGCTGCGCCTCTCGCCGTCTTGTTTTTATTGTGCGTGAGTCGATTCGTCTTATTTTTATTGTCTTGTGCATTGCTTGTTATTGTTCTTGTACCAAACATATAGCAGGGTGCGTGCCAACTTTTGCGAAACCCAATAAAACAAGGGGTTAGGTCGGCTGTTGGGCATTTCGACGGCGAAAAAAAGCCGGGGCTTCGTTACCGTAAGCCCCGGCTTCTGTTACGTGAAAAAGCTGAGGTAACAGTTTTTTCACAATGTCACGTGTTACCCGCACATGAGACAGGTGGGGTTCAGCTTTCGCTGGCCACCCCGGTCTTGCGCCGCGGGATGCCCAGGCGCTGACGGCGTTCCCACAGGCATTTGCGGCTGACCCCGAGTTTGCGGGCCAGCTCGGTTTCGGTCATGTGGTCCTGGTGTTCGAGGACGAAATGCTGGAAGTAGTCTTCCAGGGAGAGGTCTTCGGTCGGCTCATGGTTGCTGTTACCGGCGTTGCCGTTGCCCTGTTGGGGCGGCAGGCCAATGAATTCGTCATCTTCCAGGTCGCCCAGTTCGATGTCGATGCCCAGCAGCTCGGCGGAGATTTCCGGGCTTTCGCACAGGATAACCGCGCGCTCGACGGCGTTTTCCAGTTCGCGAACGTTGCCCGGCCAGGAGTAGTGACGAATGGCTTGCTCGGCATCCGCGGCGAACTTCAGGTCGGTGCGGTTGATTCGCGCACTTTGCCGCGCCAGGAAGGCGTTGGCGATTTCGTTGACGTCCGCACCGCGTTCGCGCAGGGCTGGCAGCTTCAGCGCAATAACGTGGAGGCGGTAATACAAGTCTTCGCGGAACTGGCCGATCTTCGCCAGGCTCTTGAGGTCGCGGTGAGTCGCGGCGATCAGGCGCACATCGACTTTTTGCGACTGCACTGAACCTACGCGACGAATTTCGCCTTCCTGCAATACGCGCAGCAGGCGAGCCTGGGCTTCCAGTGGCAGTTCGCCAATTTCGTCGAGGAACAAGGTGCCGCCGTCCGCCGCTTCCACCAGGCCGGCGCGCCCGGCGCTGGCGCCGGTGAATGCGCCTTTTTCGTGGCCGAACAGTTCGGACTCGATCAGGCTTTCCGGAATGGCTGCGCAGTTCACCGAAATCATCGGTGCCTTGGCGCGTCTGGACAGGTTGTGCAGGGCGCGGGCCACCAGTTCTTTACCGGTGCCCGATTCGCCCTGGATCAGCACATTGGAATCGGTCGGCGCGACTTTGCGGATCTTGCCATACAGGTCCTGCATCGGCGGGCATGAGCCGATAATGCCGATTTCACCGTTGCTGTTGTCGGCACCGGACTTCGCCGCACCGTTGGCGGCTTTGCCGGCAACCGCTTCACCACCGGTTTGTGCCGTTTGTCGGTCACGCAGGATGCGTGCGGCGGCTTGTAGCATTTCGTCGTGGTCGAATGGCTTGGCAATGTAATCCACCGCACCCATTTTCATCGAGTCGACGGCCGAGCGCAGGCTCGCGTAGCTGGTCATGATCAGCACCGGCGTACCTTGGGCGAGCTTGATCAACTCTGTGCCAGGCGCGCCCGGCAAGCGCAGGTCACTGACGATCAGATCGAACGAGGGAATGGTGAAGCGTTCTTGTGCTTCCTGCACTGAACCGGCTTCGCTGACCTGGTACTGGTTACGTTCCAGCAGGCGGCGCAAGGCGGAGCGGATAATGGTTTCGTCTTCGACGATCAAAATGTGCGGCATTGATTCGATACTCTCGACGGTCTCAGTTCACAGCGGACGTCGCTTCGACATGACGCGGCAAGGTAACCCTGATTCGGGTGCCGCGTTGGCTTTGAACATCAGCCGGGCTGTCGATGGTGATTTGTCCATAATGCTCTTCAACGATGGAATAGACCAGTGCAAGGCCCAGACCGGTGCCTTCGCCAGGGTCCTTGGTGGTGAAGAAAGGTTCGAACAATCGGTCCATGATGCTCGACGGAATACCGCTGCCTTCGTCCTCCACGATCAGATCGACCGTGTGTTCGCCGGCTTCACTCTTGACCCGCACCGCACTGCCGGGAGGCGATGCGTCACGGGCGTTTGAGAGCAGGTTGATCAACACCTGGGCCAGCCGTTGCGGGTCGCCTTCGACCCAGTGCTCGGGGTCGCACAGGTTGTAGAACTGCACTTCGAAATTGCGTCGGTTCAGCGCCAGCAGGCCGATGGCATCCTGGGCCACTTCGGCCAGACAGACGGGCTCGTCGCTGTGCTGATGACTGCCAGCATGGGCAAAGCTCATCAGCGACTGGACAATGCGCGACACGCGCTTTGTCTGCTCGAGAATCTGGCCGCTGATCTCCTTCAGCTCGCCGTCTTCCTCGCGTTCTTCGCGCAGGTTCTGCGCCAGGCACGCGATACCGGTGATCGGGTTGCCGATTTCATGGGCCACGCCGGCCGCCAGGCGACCGATGCTCGCCAGGCGCTCGGAGTGCACCAGTTTGTCCTCGAGCATCTGGGTTTCGGTCAGGTCTTCCACCAGCAACACCAGGCCACTGTTACCCGGTGCCAGGGGTTCGTCGATGGCCGCTTTGTGCAGGTTCAGCCAGCGTGTCTGGCCGTCGAGGGCCAGGTGCTGCTTGTGCAGGTGCTCGTCCGGCAGATTGATGAAACCTTGCAGCAGTTCTTTCCACGGGTCGGCAATGGTGCTCAGGCGTGAACCGACCACGCGCTGCGCAGCGATGCCGGTCAGCTCCTCCATGGCCTTGTTCCACATGAGGATTTCCTGATCCTTGGCCAGCGAGCAAACGCCCATCGGCAATTCCTGCAGGGTCTGGCGGTGATAGCGGCGCAGGGCATCGAGTTCGGCGGCCAGGCCGGTCAGGCGCGAGTGGTAGTCCTCGAGACGGCTTTCGATGAAGTGAATGTCTTCGGTCACGTAGTTTTCGCCACCTGCCTTGTAGGGCAGGAACGTCTCGACCATGTCCTGGGCCACGCTCGGCCCCATCAGGCCGGAGAGGTTGGCTTCGATGCGGTCACGCAAGCGACGCAGGGCATAGGGTCGGCGTTCGTCGAATGGCAGATAAAGGTCGCGCAGTGCCTGTTCCACTTCTTTCTGCGCCGCTTTTGCACCCAATGGTTTTGCAAGCTGCGTGGCGAACTCCTGGGGCGACGCGGCGTGCAGTTCGCGGCGTTGCGGGCGGCGCACGTTATCCACGGCGCAGGCTTCGGCAGCGCTGGCCTCTTCGGTGCTGGCGTTGGTGAACAGCGAGATCAGGGTGAACATCAGTACGTTGGCGGCCAGCGAGGCAATCGCCGCCATGTGCCAACTGGTGTCGTCCAGCACGTAGATCATGTTCAGCAGCGGAATGTAGAAGCCCTGAAGGTTACCGACCAACGGTAACAACATGGTCACCAGCCACACCAGTATCCCCGCCAGCAAGCCGGCGATGAAGCCGCGACGGTTGGCGGTCGGCCAGTACAGGACCGAGAGCACGCCCGGCAGGAACTGCAACGTGGCGACGAACGCGACGATGCCCAGGTTGGCCAGGTCCTGTTCGGCGCCGAGCATCAGGTAGAAGCCGTAGCCAGCCATGATGATCGCGACAATCAGGGCCCGGCGGGTCCACTTCAGCCAGCGGTAGATATTGCCTTCGGCCGGCGGCTGATAAAGCGGCAGCACCAGGTGGTTCAAGGCCATCCCGGACAGCGCCAGCGTGGTGACGATGATCAGGCCGCTGGCAGCGGACAGCCCGCCGACATAGGCCAGCAGCGCCAGCGCCTTGCTGTTGGCGGCGATGCCGATGCCCAGGGTGAAGTATTCCGGATTGGTGGTGGCGCCCAGCTTCAGGCCGGCCCAGAGAATCAGCGGCACCGCCAGGCTCATCAGCAGCAGGAACAGCGGCAGGCCCCAGCTCGCACTGACCAGCGAACGCGGGTTGAGGTTCTCGGTGAAGGTCATGTGATACATGTGCGGCATCACGATGGCAGAGGCGAAGAACACCAGCAACAGGGTGCGCCACGGGCCTTCCTGCAAAGGCGTGTGCAGGGCCGCGAGCGCGGTCTGGTTTTGCAGCAGCCACAATTCAAGCTGTTGCGGGCCGTCGAACACGCCGTAGAGCGCATACAAACCGACACCGCCGAGGGCGATCAGCTTGATCACCGACTCGAAGGCAATCGCGAACACCAGGCCTTCATGCTTTTCCCGGGTGGCGATGTGGCGGGAGCCGAAGAAAATCGTGAACAGCGTAATCAGTGCACAGAAACTCAGGGCCACGCGATTTTGTACGGGCTCGCGGGTGAGGATGCCGATGGAGTCGGCGACCGCCTGAATCTGCAGGGCCAGCAACGGCAATACGCCGACCAGCATGAAAATCGTGGTCAGTGCTCCGGCCCAGGTGCTGCGGAAGCGGAAGGCGAACAGGTCCGCCAGGGACGACAGTTGATAAGTGCGGGTGATCTTCAGGATCGGATAAAGCAACACCGGCGCCAGCAGAAAGGCCCCGGAAACGCCCAAGTAGCTGGACAGAAAGCCGTAGCCGTACTGGTAGGCCAGGCCCACCGTGCCGTAAAACGCCCAGGCACTGGCATAGACGCCCAGTGACAGGGTGTAGGTCAGCGGGTGGCGAATGATCGCCCGGGGAATCATGCCCCGTTCGCTGATCCAGGCCACACCGAACAGCACCGCCAGGTACGCGGCGCTGATCAGGATCATCTGGGTCAGGCTAAAGCTCATCGGCATCTTTTTGGCTCTGCAGGATGAAGGTCACGACGATCAGAATCAGCCAGAGCAGATAAGGGCGATACCAGGCGCCAGTGGCGTCGATCCACCAATCCATGATGGCCGGGGAAAACAGGTAAATGCCCACTACCAAAAGCAGGACCAAGCGATAGATGTACATCCCGGCCTCTCTTTTTTATGTGCGTGCCCGAAAACGTGCGGCGATGGTAACGGATGGGCGCGCCACTGCAAGTGCGATCACAGCAGCTGTGCCTCGGGCAGGCTCAGTGTGCGCGGGATCAGCGAGGCATCCCAGTGGGCAATGCCCCAGTTCAGCACTTCCCGTGGCGTGGCGTAAACCAGTTCGGTTCCCGGGTTCTGTCCCAGCGCGCGCAGCGCCCGCAATAACAGGGGCGTTGCCTGATCCTCGGTTAACGGCGGCGAACGATAGGACTTACCGAGTTTATGGCCATCAGGCTGAGTAATCAGCGGGATATGCAGATAACGCGGTTGCGGCAGGCCCAGCAGTTCTTGCAGGTACAGCTGGCGGGGCGTGGAGTCCAGCAGGTCGGCACCCCGAACGATATCGGTGATGCCCTGCCAGGCATCGTCCAGGACCACGGCCAGTTGATAGGCGTAGAGCCCGTCGCGACGGCGGATCACGAAATCGCCGACTTCCCGGCCCAGGTGCTGGCGGTACTCGCCCTGCACCCGGTCGAGGAAGTGGTACTCCAGCTCCGGTACGCGCAGGCGGATGGCGGCATCATCGGGGCCATGGCCGGCATTGCGGCACAGCCCCGGATAAATCCCGTGATACGGTTCCAGCTGTTTGCGCGAACAGGTGCAGGCGTAGGCCAGGCCGTGATTGAACAGGCGATTGAGCACCTCGGCGTAGGCGTCGTGCCGCTCGCTTTGGCGAACCAGGTCGCCATCCCACTCGAAGCCATAGCTTTCCAGGGCCTTGAGAATGGCCGCCTGGGCGCCGGGTTCCTCGCGGGGCGGATCAAGGTCTTCCATGCGCATCAGCCAGCGTCCGCCCACCGAGCGCGCGTCAAGGTAGGAGGCCAGTGCGGCGACCAACGAGCCGAAGTGCAGATGACCACTGGGGGTGGGGGCAAAGCGCCCGATGTAAGTGGGGGAGGTGGCGGTCATGAATGCAATGTCACTGTTTCGGGCTTGCGCCAGGTACCTGTGGGAGCGAGCCTGCTCGCGAAAGCGGTGTATCAGCCAGCATCAATGTCGAAGTTGATGGCCCCTTCGCGAGCAGGCTCGCTCCCACAGTGTTTTGCCGAGGTGAATCCTGGAAACAAAAACGGAGCGTTCGCACGCTCCGTTCTTCGTTCAAGTCGCAATTATTTGCCGACTTGCTTTTCCTTGATTTCCGCCAGGGTCTTGCAGTCGATGCACAGGTCGGCGGTAGGACGCGCTTCGAGGCGCTTGACGCCGATCTCGATGCCGCAGGATTCACACCAGCCGTACTCTTCGTCTTCGATCAGCTGAAGGGTCTTGTCGATCTTCTTGATCAACTTGCGTTCACGATCGCGGGCACGCAGTTCGAGGGCGAATTCCTCTTCCTGGCTGGCACGGTCGGCCGGATCAGGAAAGTTGGCCGCTTCGTCCTTCATGTGGTCCACGGTCTTGTCGACACCTTCCATCAGCTCTTTTTTCCACTGATTCAGGACCTTGGTGAAGTGCTTGCGCATGGGCTCGCCCATGTACTCTTCGCCAGCTTTCTGAACATAGGGCTCGAAGCCGCTGATTGCCTGGTTTTGCTGCTTTGCTTGGGTGGACATGAAATAGACCGCCTCTACTCTTGTAATCCATCTGCGCAGGATTGCTCCATCACCGACACCTGCCGGCCCTGCGGCTGCAAGCGGGCGAACTTACCAGATCAACTCGGGCCGCGCTACTCCCGGATGTCGAGCTTGCGGCTGATGGTGCTTGCCAATGATGACAAACCGTTGTCTGGCGGCTCCGGAACCCTGCTCAACTATTGATTTTAGTCAAACCTTGCGCACTCGCTTGAATCGTTTGTGGTCAAGGTTATAAGCCCTCTGACCGCTTTAGGTTCTCGCTCGTTCCTGTGCTTGGGTAGAATCGGTTTTTTCCCCCTGTTGAAGGAAGGCCAATGGCTCAGCCCTACAGTGCCCGCAGTCGCGCGATCGAACCTTTCCATGTCATGGCGCTGTTGGCGCGAGCCAATGAATTGCAGGCTGCCGGCCACGATGTGATCCACCTGGAAATCGGCGAGCCGGACTTCACTACCGCCGAGCCGATCATCCAGGCCGGCCAGGCTGCGCTGACAGCGGGGAAGACCCGTTACACCGCCGCGCGCGGCATTCCGGAACTGCGTGAGGCCATTTCGGGCTTTTATCAGCAGCGTTATGGCTTGAACATCGACCCTCGACGCATCCTCATCACACCCGGCGGGTCCGGCGCGTTGCTGCTGGCCAGTGCTTTGCTGGTAGACCCCGGCAAGCACTGGCTGCTGGCGGACCCAGGCTACCCCTGTAACCGGCACTTCCTGCGACTGGTCGAAGGCGCGGCGCAATTGGTGCCGGTCGGTCCGGAGGTGCGTTATCAATTGACGCCTGGCCTGATCGAGCGTCATTGGGATCACG
Source organism: Pseudomonas sp. GM33 (assembly GCF_000282295.1). NCBI lineage: Bacteria > Pseudomonadati > Pseudomonadota > Gammaproteobacteria > Pseudomonadales > Pseudomonadaceae > Pseudomonas > Pseudomonas sp. GM33. Next base: position 14,726 of record NZ_AKJO01000025.1, on the reverse strand, counting down.
ACAGCGTGGGCGCATTGGTGGCGTCGCCGGCCAATCCGACCGGCACGATCCTGACCCGCGATGAGCTGGCGAAGCTGTCTGTCGCGATCAAGGAGCGCCACGGTCATCTGGTGGTCGACGAGATCTATCACGGCCTGACCTACGGCACCGATGCGGCCAGCGTGCTGGAAGTCGACGACAGTGCCTTCGTGCTGAACAGTTTTTCGAAGTACTTCGGGATGACCGGTTGGCGGTTGGGATGGCTGGTGGCCCCGGACGCTGCCGTCGGTGAGCTGGAAAAGCTCGCCCAGAATCTCTACATCAGTGCTCCCAGCATGGCGCAGCACGCCGCGCTCGCCTGTTTCGAGCCGGCAACCATCAGCATTCTCGAAGAGCGTCGCGCCGAATTTGGCCGGCGTCGGGATTACCTGCTGCCGGCCTTGCGTGAATTGGGCTTCGGCATTGCCGTGGAACCGGAAGGGGCATTCTACTTGTACGCCGATATCAGCAAGTTCGGCGGCGATGCCTTCGCGTTCTGTAAACATTTTCTCGAGACCGAGCATGTGGCATTCACCCCGGGGCTGGATTTCGGGCGTTATCAGGCCGGGCATCATGTACGGTTCGCCTACACGCAAAATCTCGAGCGTTTGCAGGAAGCGGTCGAGCGTATTGCCCGTGGGCTGCGGAGCTGGCAAGGCTGATGCGATTTAATCCCCCCCTCGAAGAAGGTCGCCTGATTCGACGCTACAAGCGTTTTCTCACCGATATCGAAACCGTTGACGGCGAGTTGCTGACCATTCACTGCCCGAATACAGGTTCGATGCTCAATTGTCAGGTCGAAGGCGGGCAGGTCTGGTTCAGTCGCTCCAACGACCCGAAACGCAAGTTGCCCGGCACTTGGGAGATCGGCGAAACCCCGCAAGGTCGGTTGTTTTGTGTGAACACCGCCCGCGCCAATGGTTTGGTTGAAGAGGCGCTGCGAGGAGGTGTCATCACGGAATTGAACGGCTTTACCGGGCTCAAGCGCGAAGTGGCTTATGGTCAGGAAAACAGTCGTATCGATTTCCGGCTCGATTACCCCGAAGGGCCTGCCTACATCGAGGTCAAAAGCGTGACCCTGGGTTTCGACGGTACGGCGGTGGCGGCGTTTCCCGATGCGGTCACCCAGCGTGGCGCCAAGCATCTGCGGGAGCTGGCCCACTTGGCCAGGGACGGTATTCGCGCAGTGCAGTTGTACTGTGTTTGCCTGACCGGCATCGAGGCCGTGCGTCCGGCGCAGGAAATCGATGCGGCTTATGCGCAGGCCTTGCGTGAGGCTATTGAGTGTGGGGTCGAGGTGCTGGCTTACGCTGTGAGCTTGAATCACCAGGAAATGCTGGTCGACCGGCGTCTGGACGTGTTACCGGGCGGCTAAAGGCTGATCCAGACCCCTTGTTCATCCTCGCGGCAGGCCACTCTGGTCAAGGCTTGCCCCGCGCAAGGGCCGGCGACGCATTCACCGTCTTCGATCAGGAACAGTGCGCCATGGGTGGCGCACTGGATCAGGCTGTTGCTGGAGTCGAGAAACTGGTCAGGATGCCACTCCAAAGAGACGCCCCGGTGCGGGCAGCGATTGATGTAGACATGAACCTGGCCGCTGCGGCGCACCGCAAAAAGCTTTTGGCCGTCAATGTCGAAACCGCGACTGCTGTCATTGACCAGTTCGGCACCTGCACAAAGCAACTTCATCTCTATCCTCAGTCCCGCAGCTCGTGACCGGATAGGTCCGGGCTTGACGGTTAAATGCGATCAATTGGCCGTCTTGCCCGCCGGGGACAAGTGCCTATCGTCGAGGATACTTGGCCTGGCCATTCGATGCCCGGGAAACTGAGATGCTTCTGACCACCCGCGTTTTGGTATTCGGCATGGCACATGCCATCGCCAGATCCCGCCAGTGCTTTTCCACAGGCAAAAAAAGACCCGGCAAGAGCCGGGTCAAATAACCGTGATTAGCCTGATGAGGAGATAATCTGAGAGTCCGAACCAAGGGCTTTTCAGAATATCGACCAGTCTCGCGACCAGTTGTGATAATCATATCGATTCTCATTACCGAGTCAACCGCTGTTTTTTGATTTCTTGGCGATTCACCAAATTTACTTCTGCAGGCCCCGTAATCATTGGGTTTCAGGTTGCAAAACTTCGGAAATATTTGTCGGATCAGTTCTTGTGGCGTGAAGAAATGGCTTCCAGTTGTTTGTTCAACGCTTCCTTGCGCTCGGCAGGGATGTCATTCCAGTGAACGTCCATCAGGGCACCTTCAATCGCGTACAACAACACCTTGGACGCCCGAAAACCGCGCGTACGCACGGCCCGATAAGCATCCACCGCCCCGAGGCGACGCAAGTCCGATGCGCTATGGATGCCCACGGCATGCAGCCATTGCGCTGACGTCTTGCCAAGATTCTTCAGGTGTTGCAGTTCATCATTCATCAAGCCTCCTTGCGATGGCCGAATGGAGAGCGTGGGCAATCTTCTGAGGAGTGTAGCCATCAGTAGGAAAAGCGTGATTGTTTGCTCGTTTTCGACGTAAATGCTTCTAAGAGACAAGTGTTGGCAGGGTGTAGAAGGTCGGCGAACGTGCAAGGAACAGGTAGGGAGAGAGCAATCAGGGATGGTAAGTGAATATCTCTGCAGTCCAGCGCAATGGGGGCACTGGACCTGTCAGCCGGCAACGGTGATCAGCGGGTGCGGTAGCGCAATCGCGTGCCGAAGTTCATCGACATGAGGATTTCGTCGGCACTCAGTTCCACCGGAAAGTAGGTACCGGAAATTTGCGCATGGGCCAGGCTCGCGCCTTCCAGGTTCGCTTTGCGAAAGTCGATGCCGCGCAAGTCGGCGGAGCGGAAGTAGGCGTCGCTGAAGTCCACGCCGTCGGCATTCAGTTCACGCAGGTCCAGCCCCCGGAAATCGCCACCCACCATGTCGATGGGGTCATCCTTGGGGCGTTCATTGTTGAAGCCTCTGATGTCGTCTTTGTGCAGCAGGGCATAAAGCGGAGTGTCGAGAAGTTTCGGCTGGCTCATGTCACATCACCTGTTGGTTTTATGACGCCAGTATAGTGCCACTGTTTAACAGCCGTGAGGCCAGCGAGGGCCTCACGACTGAAATAGTTTTTACAGGCCCGGCAGACGCTGGCGAATCTGTTCCACAACGGTATCCAGGGTCCCGCTTTCATTGGTCTGGACGCGTTTGCTGCAGAGGATTTCCGCGGGGGTCAGCGCCTCACGGCTGGCTTGCTGGGCTTCGATCACGGCCAGAGTGGCGTCGGACGGGTCCTTCTTGTCGGCCTGGCGTACGGCCAGCCAGCTTTCGATCACGGCCTGTGGTGCGTTGCAATCGAGGATCAGGAAGGGTGCACCCGTGGCCTCGGCCACCTTCGCCGCACTGTCACGCTGCTCGCGCTTGAGGTAAGTGGCGTCGACCACCACCGGGAAGCCCGCACGCAGAATGACGTCGGCGATTTCGTGCAGGCGGGCATAGGTCGCCGCGCTGGCGTCGGCACTATAGATGCCGGCCTGTACATCATTCTCGACGGTTTGCTCGCCGAACAGGCGCTTGCGCTCGACATCGGAGCGCAGGCGAATCGCGCCCAGGGCTTCGACCAGGCGCATGGCGACATGGCTTTTGCCGACGGCGGAAACACCGTGGGTAATGGCCATGAAGCGCGAAGGAATGGTGCTGTAGCTTTCCGCGAGGTTGGCGTAGTTGCGGTACTGGCGCAGGGTCGTGGCGCGCTGCACCGCAGTGGCGTCAGCCGGCATGCTGAACAGGGCGACCTTGGCGCGAACCAGGGCACGGTAGGCTTTATAGAAGTTCAGCAGCTCGAGTCCGCGATAGTCGCCGGTCAGCTCCAGGTACTGGCTGATGAAACGACGCGCGAGGCACTTCAGGCCGCGATCTTCCAGGTCCATCGCCAGGAAGCCGGTGTCAGCATAAACGTCGGTAAAACGGAACGGCTCGTTGAATTCGATGCAGTCGAAGATCACGACCTTGCCGTCGATCACGGTTGCGTTACCCAAGTGGATGTCGCCGTGGCATTCACGAATGAAGCCTTCGGCCTTGCGCTGGGCGAGCAGTGGTTTGAGGCGCTCGAAGCTGCTTTCGGCCCAGGCTTGCAGGGCGTCGAGTTGCAACAGGTCGGCTTTATCGCTGAGGAATGGGCGGATCTGCTCGAAGTTCTGCCGTACCGGCGCCATGACGCTGTCCGGGGTACCGGCTTCGTGCCCGGCCGGCACTTTGGGGGCGTTGAGGTGGAAGCGGGCGATTTGCTCGGCCATCTCGTCGATGTGCGCGGTGGTCAATTCGCCATTGGCTTGCAGGGTGCTCAACAGTCCGCTTTGCGGGAACTGGCGCATCTTCAGCAGATATTCGATGGCTGGCCCTTCGCCGCCCAATTGCGGAGCCTCGGCGCTGCCGGTAACGGGCAGCACTTCCAGGTACAAGTCGTCGGTCAGGCGCTGGTTCAGGCGCAGTTCTTCAGCGCAAAAATGTTCGCGAGCTTCAAGGCCGGTAAAGTCGAGAAAACCGAAGTTGACCGGTTTCTTCACTTTATAAGCGAAGGGGCCGGTGAGAATGACCCAGGAGATATGGGTTTCGATGACCTGGAATCCTTCTACCGGGTGCGGGTAGAGGGCAGGGTTTTGCAGGGCAGCGATCAAGGTCTGGCTCACAGGCGATCCTTCAGAGTCTGGAAAATCAAGGCCGTCATTATGGCTGCAAGTCCGCTTGACGCAAACCTCGGAGCGCTCCTGTTGAGTATGAATAAAGTGCGTATAATCCGCCGCCATGACTCGTACTCGAACTCCCCGTACCCCAAAAAAACCACCCTCCAGGGGCCTGCGCCCGTGGCTGGGCTGGGCCATTAAACTCAGTCTGGTCGGCCTGGTAGTGCTGGCCGGATTCGCCGTTTACCTTGATGCAATCGTCCAGGAGAAGTTCTCCGGCAAGCGCTGGACGATTCCGGCCAAGGTTTACGCACGTCCGCTCGAGCTGTTCGTCGGACAAAAGCTGAGCAGGGATGATTTCCTGACCGAGCTCGATGCCCTGGGCTATCGCCGTGAAAGCGTGGCCAACGGTCCGGGCGCGGCGTCGGTCAACGGCAATGCCGTTGACCTGAATACCCGTGGCTTCCAGTTCTATGAAGGCATGGAGCAGGCGCAACCGGTGCGGGTGCGTTTCTCCGGTGATTACGTGGCCGAGTTGGCGGGGGCAAAAGGCTCGAAACTGTCGGTGGTGCGCCTGGAGCCGCTGTTGATCGGTGGCCTGTACCCGAAAAACCTCGAAGACCGGATTCTGATCAAGATCGATCAGGTGCCGCCGTATCTGCTGGAAACGCTGGTGGCTGTCGAGGACCGCGATTTTTATCATCACTTCGGTGTTTCGCCGAAGTCGATCGCCCGAGCGATCTGGGTCAACGGTTCATCCGGCCGCATGCGTCAGGGCGGCAGTACCCTGACTCAGCAGTTGGTCAAGAACTTCTACCTGACCAACGAGCGCAGTCTGAGCCGCAAGCTCACCGAAGCGATGATGGCGCTGCTGCTTGAACTGCATTACGACAAACGCGAAATCCTTGAGGCTTACCTCAACGAAGTATTTATCGGGCAGGACGGTCAGCGCGCGGTGCACGGTTTCGGTCTGGCCAGCCAGTTCTTCTTCAGTCAGCCGCTGGCCGAACTCAAGCTGCATCAAGTCGCACTGCTGGTGGGGATGGTCAAAGGACCGTCTTCCTACAACCCGCGTCGTTATCCGGAACGTGCCCTTGAGCGGCGCAACCTGGTACTCGATGTGCTGCAGGAGCAGGGCGTCGCGACTGCCGAACAGGTTGAGGCGGCGAAGAAAATGCCGCTGGGCGTGACCAAGCGCGGCAGTCTGGCGGACAGCTCGTTCCCCGGCTTCCTCGATCTGGTCAAGCGCCAGTTGCGCGAAGACTATCGCGACGAAGACTTGACCGAGGAAGGCCTGCGCATCTTCACCAGTTTCGACCCGATCCTGCAGATGAAGGCTGAAGCCTCGGTCAACGACACCTTCAAGCGCCTGGCCGGGCGCAAGGGTTCCGATGACGTCGAGGCGGCCATGGTCGTGACCAACCCGGAGACCGGCGAAGTACAGGCCATGATCGGCAGTCGCCAGGCCAGTTTTGCCGGGTTCAACCGGGCGCTGGATGCTGTGCGGCCGATCGGCTCGTTGATCAAGCCGGCGGTGTACCTGACCGCGCTGGAGAAGCCGAGCCAGTACACGTTGACCAGCTGGCTGTCGGACGAGTCCTTCTCGGTCAAGGGCGCCGACGGCCAGGTCTGGAAGCCGCAGAACTATGATCGTCGTTCTCACGGTACCGTCTTCCTCTATCAGGGGTTGGCGCATTCCTACAACCTGTCGACCGCGCGCCTCGGCCTGGCGGTCGGTGTGCCGAACGTCCTGAAGACGGTGGAACGCCTGGGGGTGTCTCGTGAATTCCCGGCCTTCCCCTCGATGTTGCTCGGCGCTGGCGGGATGACGCCCATCGAAGTGGCGACCATGTACCAGACCCTCGCCAACGGTGGCTTCAATACGCCGATGCGCGGGATTCGCAGCGTGCTGACTGCCGAAGGCGAGCCGCTCAAGCGTTATCCGTTCCAGATTCAGCAGCGTTTCGATCCGGCCTCCATTTATCTGATCCAGAGCGCCATGCAGCGCGTGATGCGAGAAGGTACCGGCAGCTCGGTTTACAACGTGTTGCCAAGAACGCTGAACCTCGCAGGTAAAACCGGCACCAGTAACGACTCGCGAGACAGTTGGTTTGCCGGTTTCAGCCAGGACTTGCTGGCGGTGGTCTGGCTGGGGCGCGATGACAACGGCAAGACGCCATTCACGGGCGCTACCGGGGCCTTGCAGGTCTGGACCAGCTTCATGCGCAAGGCCGACCCGTTGCCGCTGGACATGCCGCAGCCGGATAATATCGTTCAGGCCTGGGTGGATTCGCGAACCGGACAAGGTTCCGACGCCGGTTGCCCCGGTGCCGTGCAGATGCCGTATATTCGCGGCAGCGAACCGCCTCCCGGTGCCGCTTGCGGTGGTGAAAGCCCTGCCGAGTCGGTGATGGATTGGGTCAAGGGCTGGATGAATTAAGCAAAGAGGGTTTCAAGTGAACAAGTGGTTGATTCCAGCGGTTGCCGCCGTAGCTTTGCTCAGCGGTTGCTCTTCCGTACAACGTGGTTCGATTCCGGTTGTTGATTCCGGCACCGCGGTGTCCAACAGTGAGCGGATCTCGGCCAATGGCGGCTTCCGCCAGACGACCGTCAAGCGCCCTGTACAAGGTCAGTCGCAGACCCAGGCGATTCCCCAAGGTGACAGCGGCGTCGTGGTGATGGTGCCAGGCGCGGCAACGACTTCAACGCCAATCAGCACTACGCCTATTACCCCGGGGCCGATCACGCCGGGGCCGATTGACACGTCACCGGTACAGCCGGCGCCGGTCAATCAAGGCAGCTACAGCATGCCGTCGTCGCCAAGCGGGATTCCGTCGGCCAGCTCGGGCGGGCTCTCTGCCGACGAGCAACTGGACGGCCCGGTACTGGCTTTGCTGACCACCGCTCAGCAGCAACAGGCGAGCGGTGATCTCAACGGTGCCTCTTCCAGCCTTGAACGCGCCCAGCGCGTTGCTCCGCGTGAACCGCAGGTGCTGTACCGTCTGGCGCAGGTGCGGATGGCTCAAGGCGATGCGGCCCAGGCCGAGCAGTTCGCTCGCCGTGGGCTGACGTTGGCCAATGGGCGTCCGGCCCTTCAGGCCAACTTGTGGGAGCTGATTGCCCAGGCACGTGAAAAGCAAGGTGACTCCCAGGGCGCGGCACTGGCGCGCCAGAAGGCCAAGGTAACGCTGTGATGGATGTGCGCTTTCTGAAAATCGCCGATCAACTGCTGTTGATCGAGCGCGAGTTGCGGGTGCAAGGCTGGTGGGATGAAGTCCCGCCATCGGCCGAAGCGCTTTCCAGTGTCGAGCCGTTTTCGGTCGATACACTGGATTTCGAGCAATGGCTGCAATGGATCTTCCTGCCGCGCATGAAGATGATCCTCGAGCAGGATTTGCCGCTACCCAATGCTTCGGGCATTCAGGAAATGGCTGAAATGGTCTTTGCCGGACGCAATGTCCAGGGCAGGGATCGGCAGTTGCAGGTATTGCTCAAGCAGTTTGATCAGTTGATCACCGCCTCTCGCTGAGCCAGAAGCTGCCAGCGTCCGCTGGCAGTTGTTCACAATCCCTCTCTATTTTGTCGGCCGCCGCAGGGTAAGTGCATGCGCGTGCCAATTTTTTGCCAAAAGTTGCGCAATCGAAGCTAACACAGGGCGGATTTACGGGTTTTTTCTTGCGTTCTCATGTGCTTAGTAGAATAAAGCTCATAGACGACTTGACTTGCGAAGGGCGAAACAGAAGAATCCAAAGTCCGCTGTACAGGGACTGCCAGAAGCAGACCCTCTCAGCAGATCATGAGGCGCATATCCGCGTCGACCTGTTACACCCGCAACGCGTTACCTCGCGCTGGGTGGGAAAGCCCCGCAACACTTGGGACGATCCCAATACTTGCTCAGTCAGTGCTGACGTAGTCGGCGACCACCGTCGCTCATGCTCTGCTGAGAAGTAAACCTATTAAGACCCGTCCCATTTTTCGTGGGCGGTATTCTGGCGTTTTAGAGGTGAGCAACGTGGAGCTTTTATCTGGCGGTGAGATGCTCGTCCGCTTTTTGCGCGACGAAGGCGTCAAATATATCTACGGGTACCCGGGTGGTGCTCTTCTTCATGTTTACGATGCCCTGTTCAAAGAACCGGAAGTGACCCACATCCTGGTTCGTCACGAGCAAGCGGCTACCCATATGGCTGACGGCTACGCCCGTGCCACCGGTAAAGCCGGTGTGGTGCTGGTGACTTCCGGGCCGGGCGCGACAAACGCCATCACCGGTATTGCCACGGCCTATATGGACTCCATTCCGATGGTGGTCATTTCCGGCCAGGTGCCGAGCACCATGGTTGGCACCGACGCATTCCAGGAAACCGACATGATCGGTATCTCCCGGCCGATCGTGAAACACAGCTTCATGATCAAGCACGCGTCGGAAATTCCGGAAGTCATGAAGAAAGCCTTCTACCTGGCGCAATCCGGTCGCCCTGGTCCGGTCGTTGTCGATATTCCGAAAGACATGACCAACCCGGCCGAGAAGTTCGAATACGTCTTCCCGAAAAAAGCCAAGCTGCGTTCCTACAGCCCGGCTGTTCGCGGTCACTCCGGTCAAATCCGCAAGGCGGCAGAAATGCTCCTGGCGGCCAAGCGTCCTGTGTTGTATTCGGGCGGCGGCGTGATCCTCGGCGGTGGTTCCGCACCACTGACCGAACTGGCGAAGATGCTCAACCTGCCAGTGACCAATACCCTGATGGGCCTCGGTGGCTACCCTGGCACCGACCGTCAGTTCATCGGCATGCTCGGCATGCACGGCAGCTACACCGCCAACCTGGCGATGCACCATGCTGACGTGATCCTCGCTGTCGGCGCGCGTTTCGACGACCGTGTCATCAACGGCGCGTCGAAGTTCTGCCCGAACGCCAAGATCATTCATATCGACATCGACCCGGCTTCGATCTCCAAGACCATCAAGGCCGACGTGCCTATCGTGGGTCCGGTCGAGAGTGTCCTGACCGAAATGGTCGCGATCCTCAAGGAAATCGGCGAGACCCCGAACAATGAGTCCGTTGCCAGCTGGTGGAAGCAAGTCGATGAGTGGCGCGGTGATCGTGGCCTGTTCCCTTATGACAAGGGCGACGGCAGCGTCATCAAGCCGCAGGCCGTGATCGAAACCCTGTGCGAAGTGACCAAGGGCGATGCCTTTGTAGCCTCCGACGTGGGACAGCACCAGATGTTCGCGGCGCAGTACTACACGTTCAACAAGCCGAACCGCTGGATCAACTCCGGTGGTCTGGGCACCATGGGCTTCGGTTTTCCGGCGGCCATGGGCATCAAGTTGAGCTTCCCGGATGACGACGTCGTTTGCGTCACTGGGGAGGGCAGTATCCAGATGAACATTCAGGAGCTGTCGACCTGCCTGCAATACGGTTTGCCGGTCAAGATCGTCATCCTGAACAACGGTGTGCTGGGCATGGTTCGCCAGTGGCAGGACATGAGCTACGGCAGTCGTCACTCTCATTCCTATATGGAATCGTTGCCTGACTTCGTCAAACTGGCAGAGGCCTACGGTCACGTTGGCGTGCGTATCACCGATTCGAAGGACTTGAAGTCGAAGATGGAAGAGGCGTTCGCCATGAAAGATCGCCTGGTGGTGATCGACATTTCGGTCGACACCAGCGAGCACGTCTACCCGATGCAGATCAAAGACGGCTCCATGCGCGATATGTGGCTGAGCAAGACGGAGCGTACTTAATCATGCGGCACATTATTTCCTTGCTTCTGGAAAACGAACCCGGCGCTCTGTCTCGCGTGGTTGGCCTGTTCTCGCAGCGCAACTACAACATCGAAAGCCTGACCGTGGCCCCAACCGAAGACCCGACCCTGTCGCGTCTGACGCTGACCACTGTCGGTCACGATGAAGTCATCGAGCAGATCACCAAGAACCTGAACAAGCTGATCGAAGTGGTAAAACTGGTCGACCTGTCGGAAAGTGCTCACATCGAGCGCGAACTGATGTTGGTCAAGGTCAAGGCCACCGGCGCCCAGCGCGCCGAGATCAAGCGCACTACCGATATTTACCGTGGGCAGATCGTAGATGTCAGCGCCAGCGTGTATACCGTTCAACTGACCGGTACCAGCGACAAGCTCGACAGCTTCATTCAGTCCATCGGCACCGCCTCGATTCTGGAAACCGTCCGTAGCGGCGTGACCGGCATTGCCCGCGGCGACAAAGTACTCAGCATCTAAACCAAATTAGCGAACGGCCTGAACGGCCTGATATAGGGGAAATTCATGAAAGTTTTCTACGATAAAGACTGCGACCTGTCGATCATCCAGGGCAAGAAAGTTGCCATCATCGGTTACGGTTCCCAAGGCCACGCTCAGGCGTGCAACCTGAAAGATTCCGGCGTTGACGTGACTGTAGGTCTGCGTAAAGGTTCGGCTACCGTTGCCAAGGCAGAAGCCCACGGCCTGAAAGTGACCGACGTTGCTTCGGCTGTTGCAGCGGCCGACCTGGTCATGATCCTGACCCCGGACGAGTTCCAGTCCTCCCTGTACAAGAACGAAATCGAGCCGAACATCAAGAAAGGCGCCACCCTGGCCTTCTCCCACGGCTTCGCGATCCACTACAACCAGGTTGTGCCGCGCGCTGACCTCGACGTGATCATGATCGCGCCGAAGGCTCCAGGCCACACCGTACGTTCCGAATTCGTGAAGGGCGGCGGTATCCCTGACCTGATCGCTATCTACCAGGACGCCTCGGGCAACGCCAAGAACGTTGCGCTGTCCTACGCTGCCGGCGTTGGCGGCGGTCGTACCGGCATCATCGAAACCACTTTCAAGGACGAGACCGAAACCGACCTGTTCGGCGAGCAAGCCGTTCTGTGTGGCGGTACCGTTGAACTGGTAAAAGCCGGTTTCGAAACCCTGGTTGAAGCTGGCTACGCGCCAGAAATGGCCTACTTCGAGTGCCTGCACGAACTGAAACTGATCGTTGACCTCATGTACGAAGGCGGTATCGCCAACATGAACTACTCGATCTCCAATAACGCCGAATACGGCGAGTACGTGACCGGCCCGGAAGTCATCAACGCCGAGTCCCGTCAGGCCATGCGCAACGCCCTGAAACGTATTCAGGACGGCGAATACGCCAAGATGTTCATCAGCGAAGGCGCTACCGGCTATCCTTCGATGACCGCCAAGCGTCGTAACAACGCCGCTCACGGTATCGAAATCATCGGCGAGCAACTGCGCTCCATGATGCCGTGGATCGGTGCCAACAAGATCGTCGACAAAGCCAAAAACTAAGTCACGCCCTTGTACGAAAAACGCGGCTTAGGCCGCGTTTTTTCGTTTGGGAGACCGGTTCTGGTATAAAGCTGCATCGTTTGCGGCCGAACCGTCGTCCCAGACACCTGTCCAAACTTTCCACCCCGTTGCAAGGTAATGTCCATGAGCGAACGCCCCGAAGAGCCAAACCAGGCTTCTGACGCCGAAAGCCTGCTGCCCATCGATGAACATGTCGAGGAGGGCCATGACGCTGAAGGTCGTAAAGTCCGGCATCGTGGTATCTATCTTCTGCCGAACCTGTTTACCACTGCGAACCTGTTTGCAGGGTTTTACTCCATCATCAACTCGATGAGTGCCCAGGCGGCCCTGAGTGCGGGTGACTCGGCCAATGCGAGCAAGTATTTCGCGTTTGCGGCCATCGCGATCTTCGTTGCGATGGTGCTCGATGGCCTTGATGGCCGCGTTGCCCGTATGACCAATACGCAGAGCGCCTTTGGTGCCGAGTATGACTCGCTGTCGGACATGGTTGCCTTTGGTGTCGCACCGGCATTGCTGGCCTTCGGTTGGGCACTGGGCGACATGGGCAAGGTTGGCTGGATGGTCGCCTTCATTTATGTCGCGGGTGCGGCGCTGCGTCTCGCACGTTTCAACACTCAGGTCGGTACGGCGGACAAGCGCTACTTCATCGGCCTGGCCAGCCCGGCAGCGGCGGGTGTTGTTGCAGGCATCGTCTGGGCATTCAGCGATTACGGCATTCAGGGCTCGAAGATGTCCTTCCTGGTTGCGCTGATGGTAGCTGCGGCCGGCATGCTGATGGTCAGCAACATCAAGTACAACAGCTTCAAGGAGCTGGATCTGAAAGGGCGCGTGCCGTTCGTTGCGATTCTCGCTGTGGTGCTGGTGTTTGCGGTGGTGTTCAGTGATCCGCCGCGCATCCTGTTGCTGGTGTTTCTCGCCTATGCAGCCTCCGGCCCGGTTCAATACCTGTTACGTCTTCGCCGTAACAAGAGCGCGTAATTTCCCTCATACTCCGCAGTCTATGGGTGCATCTGTCCTCCAAAGCTGCGGAGTAACCATGCTGATCAAAGTCACCAGAACGTCCGACTGCCATGAGTCGGACGTCACGCCTGAATCCCTCTATCTTTCTCGACGCAATGTGCTCGGCGCCACGGTTGCCGGCTTCGCTTTGGGCTGCCTGCCGCAGTGGGCCAGCGCTGGCGATGCTGCGCGTTACCCGGATGTCGAACCCGGCAAGGCGCCTTCCTGGTTCAGCGAAAAACTACCTGCTACCCAGTGGGGTGCGGTCAACGTCAAGGACGAGGCGATCACGCCGTTCAAGGATGCGACCCACTACAACAACTTCTACGAGTTCGGCACCGACAAGGGTGATCCGGCCGCCAATGCCGGCGCGCTGAAGACTGAGCCGTGGTCGGTGGTTGTGGACGGGGAGGTGGGCAAGCCGGGGCGGTATGCGCTGGAGGACTTCATGAAGCCGTACCAGCTTGAGGAACGCATCTACCGACTGCGTTGCGTGGAAGCCTGGTCGATGGTCATTCCCTGGATCGGCTTTCCCCTCTCGGCGTTACTCAAGGAAGTAGAGCCGACTTCCAAAGCCAGATTCATCCGTTTCGAAACCCTGCAGGATTCCAAAAGCATGCCGGGGCAGCGCTCCGGTTTTGCCTTGATCGACTGGCCCTATATAGAAGGGCTGCGTCTTGATGAGGCGATGAACCCGTTGGCGATTCTTGCGGTGGGCATGTACGGGCGTGAGTTGCCTAATCAAAACGGCGCGCCGTTGCGTTTGGTGGTGCCCTGGAAATATGGCTTCAAGAGCATCAAGTCCATTGTACGCATCAGTCTGGTCAGCGAGCAGCCGAAAACCACCTGGCAGAGTATTGCTCCGGATGAGTATGGCTTTTATGCGAACGTGAATCCCACGGTTGATCATCCTCGCTGGACTCAGGCTCGTGAGCGCCGTCTGCCGAGCGGCTTGTTCAAGCCCAATGTGCGCGATACGCAAATGTTCAACGGCTATTCAGAGGAAGTTGCCTCTCTATATACGGGGCTCGACCTGAGGAAGAACTACTGATGCGCTATCCGTTTTGGCGTATCGGTGTCTTTGTCGTGGTACTGGTGTGGCCGCTGCTGTGGTTGTATCAGGCTTGGGAGGATGCCCTCGGGCCGGATCCGGGCAAGGTACTGGTCGATCGATTGGGGCTGGGGGCGCTTGTTCTGCTGCTCGTGACTTTGGGTATGACGCCTTTGCAGAAGCTCACCGGTTGGCCGGGGTGGATTGTTGTACGGCGACAGTTGGGGTTGTGGTGTTTTGCCTATGTGGTGCTCCACCTCAGTAGCTATGCCGCATTCATTCTTGGTTTTGACTGGTCGCAATTGGGTGTCGAGTTGCGCAAGCGGCCTTACATTATTGTCGGGGCGCTGGGTTTTCTTGGTTTGCTGGCATTGGCGGTGACGTCCAATCGATACAGTCAGCGGCGATTGCGGGCGAGTTGGAAGAAGTTGCATCGTCTGGCTTACGTCATTCTCGGGCTTGGATTGCTGCATATGCTCTGGATTGTGCGTGCCGACCTCAAGGAGTGGGTGGTCTATGCATCTATAGGTGCGTTGTTGTTGGTGTTGCGGTTACCGCCCCTGGCTCGTCGAATTCCGCGTTTAACGGCTAAAAAGGCCTCTTCTGCCAAATAGGCATAAAAAGGTGTTGACGGCAGATTTCAGATGTCTATAATTCGCCCACTTCCGGCGCAGTCGAAA
>NZ_AKJO01000024.1:0-30416 GCF_000282295.1 Pseudomonas sp. GM33 | reverse complement strand
CCACTACACGGCAGCTCCTACACTGGAATCGGCGTGCACCTGTAGGAGCTGCCGCAGGCTGCGATCTTTTGATCTTGATCCTATGCTTGTCTCAGAGTGAAACAACTGTCGCGAAATTGGACGCCTGTCGTCTGCTTCAGAAGGCGTCAATAGCCCTGTATTTCAAATAAATGCTTGATAAAGAACACTATTCATAAGCTGGCACGCTCCGTGTATTGCTCATCGCAGACGTTTCTCTTGCCTCCGTCAGCGGTTCACCGCCGGCGGCAGAAACCATAAAAACGCTAAGTCACAACAATAAGAACGCACCGTGCGAGGTTCGACGTTGATGAAGAGAAAACTCCGATCAGGCATGAGCGCCAGCCTGCTGGCCGTAGCGGCTTGCGTAGCGCTGCATTCGCCCTATAGCCTGGCAGCCCGCGACGCCCAGACCATCCTCAAGGAAACCTGTCAGGGCTGTCATACCCCCGAAGCCGATAACGGCCTGAGCCGCATCAGCCACCAGCGCAAGACGCCGGAAGGCTGGCTGATGAGCATTGCCCGCATGCAGACCATGCACGGGTTGCAGATCAGCGACGACGACCGTCGCACGCTGGTCAAATACCTGGCCGATACCCAGGGCCTGGCGCCGAGCGAAACCGACGGCGTGCGTTATGCGCTGGAGCGCCGGCTCAATACCGTTGAGCAATTCGATGAGCAGACCAGCCAGATGTGCGGCCGCTGCCACTCCGGTGCGCGGGTGGCCCTGCAACGGCGGCCGGCCCAGGAGTGGGAGCGCCTGGTGAACTTCCACCTCGGCCAATGGCCGTCGCTGGAATACCAGGCGCTTGCCCGCGACCGCGACTGGTTCGATCTGGCCCGCAAAGAGATGGTGCCGCTGCTGGCCAAACGTTATCCGCTGGACAACCCGGCCTGGAAAAAATGGCAGAGCGCCGCACCGAAAAGCGAGGCGCTGGCGGGGGACTGGAGCTTCAGCGGCCACTTGCCGGGCAAAGGTGAACTGGCCGGTGTGATGAGCGTGACCGCCGACGGTAGCGACACCTTCAAGGTCAGCGTCAAAGGCCAGTACGCGGACGGCTCGCCGTTCAATGGCGACGGCAGCGCGATTCTCTACACCGGCTATGAATGGCGTGGCAACGTGACCATCGATGGCGTGACCATGCGCCAGGTGTTCGCCGCGCAAGGCAATGCCATGCAGGGCCGCATGTTCGAGGCCGAGCACGACGAGCGCGGCCTGGACTTCGTCGCCGCCAAACAGGGCTCCCAACGTTTGCTGGCGGTGCAACCGGGCTACGTGAAGGCCGGCAGCGAAACCGAAGTGACCCTGATCGGCAGCGGACTTTCCGGCAAGCCGAACTTTGGCAAAGGCGTGGAAGTGGTTGAAGTCGTCTCGCAGAGCCCGGAGCAGATCAAGGTCAAGCTCAAGGCCGCCGCCAATGCCCAGCCGGGCGCGCGTGCAGTGACCGTCGGCACGCTGAAAGGCCCGAGCCTGTCGGTGTACAGCAAGATCGACGCAGTCAAGGTCGTGCCTGAGTTCTCGGTGGCACGGATCGGCGAGGGTGGCGGTTCGACGCCGAAGGTCCAGGGCCGATTCGATGCCGAGGCCTGGGGCAAGGGCGCCGATGGCAAGCCGTACCGCATCGGCGTGTTCCCGGCGCAGTGGAAGGTCGAAGCCTTCGACGACCGCGCCAAGGAAGACGAAGACGTCAAGTTCGCCGGCACCATGCAGGCCGACGCGGGCGTGTTCACCCCGGGCGATGCCGGGCCGAACCCGGCACGCAAGATGTCCACCAACAATGCCGGCAACCTCAAGGTGATCGCCGCCGTCGACGACGCAGGGAAATCCCTGACCGGCGAAGGCCACATGATCGTCACCGTGCAACGCTGGAACAATCCACCCATTCCATAAGTTGACTGATCTCTCACGGTTTCAGACATCTTTTTGGAATGACCGCAGGCCCCGCCAACCGGGGCCTGCACAGGAGGTTTGCAATGGGCGCTATCTTGAATCTGGTCGAACGCAATCTGCACGAAGTGCAGGTCGATGCCGACCGCATGCTGTTTCACATCCCCAGCAGTTCGCTGTTCGCCAGCGATGAACTGACGGGCACCATCATCGATACCCTGCGCGGCCCCGGCTGCTCCTCGGACGACCTGATCCAGCGCCTGGCCGCGCGTTTCAACGGCGAGGAAATCACCGAGACCCTGCGCGAGCTGATGGCCCTGGAACTGGTCAGCGACGGCTCGCCGCTGACTCCGGACATCGCCACCAAACGGGTCGAGCGCACGGCGATCAACACCGTGGTGCTCAACGTCAACACCGGCTGCAACCTGAGCTGCACCTACTGCTACAAGGAAGACCTCGACAAGCCGTCGGCGGGCAAGAAAATGGACGTCGAAACGGCGATTGCCTCGGTGGAAATGCTGCTGCGCGAATCCCCGGATGAAGAGCGTTTCACCGTGGTGTTCTTCGGCGGCGAACCGCTGAGCAACCGCAAGCTGATCGAGTACATGGTCGATTACTGTGAGAAGCGTTTTCGCGAGGCTGGCAAGTTCGTCGAATTCGTCATGACCACCAACGCCACGCTGCTCACCGAAGAAACCGTGGACTACCTCAACGCCCACCGTTTCGGGCTGTCGGTGAGCATCGATGGGCCGAAGACCGTGCACGACCGCAACCGCATCACCGTGGGCGGGCAGGGCACCTATGACGTGGTGCGGCGCAAGGCCGAGATGCTGCTGTCGCGCTATAACAGCCGTCCGGTGGGCGCGCGGGTGACCCTGACCACCGGCGTGACCGACGTTGAAACCATCTGGGACCACCTGTTCAACGAGTTGGGCTTCGCCGAAGTCGGCTTTGCCCCGGTGACGTCGGGCGATATCAGCAGCTTCAACCTGACCAGCGACGAGTTGATCGAAGTCTTCGCCAACATGAAAAAACTCGGTCGGCGCTATCTGGAAGCGGCGCTGGAGCACCGCAACATCGGCTTCTCCAACCTGCACCAGTTGATCACCGACATCCACGAAGGCCACAAAAAGGCCCTGCCGTGCGGCGCGGGCCTGAAGATGCTGGCGGTCGATCACAAGGGCGAGCTGAACCTGTGCCACCGTTTTACCGGTTCGAGCCTGCCGACCTTCGGCAACGTGCACAGCGGCGTCAAGCAGGTGGAGTTGAACGACTTCCTGTCCCAGCGCCTGGACCGCACCAACACCGGCTGCGAAGACTGTCAGATCCGCAACCTGTGCTCCGGCGGTTGCTACCACGAGAGCTACGCCCGCTACGGCGACCCGACGCACCCGACCTATCACTACTGCGAACTGATGCGTGACTGGGTCGACTTCGGCATCGAGGTCTACACCCGGATCATGGCCCATAACCCTGCGTTCATCAGCAGTTACATCACTCCGCGCAAGGCTCACTGATATGAAACATCTCAAGGCAATCAATAACAAAGCGTTGAAGCTGGATCAGGCCGCGGACGAGAACCGCATTGAAGAAGTGGTGGCCATGAGCTCCGTGGCGGGCTGTGCCTCGACCACCGACCCGGGCTGGGAAATCGATGCGTTCGGCGGTGTGTCGTCACTGTGCCAGCCGATGGAGGCCGACCTCTACGGGTGCTCCGACCCGTGCTGGTGGCCGGCCCAGGTGCCCGACATGATGAGCACCTACCCGGACTGGAACAAGGATGCCCAGGCGTCCAACGAAAACTGGCGCAACCTCGGCACTGTCTTCCCCAAGGACAAGTGATGCCCTTGAAAGCAGCGTATAACAAGAAGGATTCCAGCATGCACAGCATCAAAGCCTGCGGCCTGGCCGCGTTTGCCGTCCTGAGCAGTTGTTCGGTCAGTGTCCTGGCCGATGAAAACACCGCGCTGCAGGACGGTCACGAATACATGTTGACCACCAACTACCCCAACAACCTGCACGTGATCGACCTGGCTACCGACACCTTGTACAAGACCTGCAAGATGCCTGACGCCTTCGGCCCCGGCACCGTGCAATTGTCGCCGGATCGCAAGACCGCCTACGTGCTGAACAACCACTATGCGGATGTCTACGGCGTCGAACTGGACAGCTGCAAACAGGTGTTCCACGCCAGCATCACCCAGAAGCCGGGGGAGAAGGCCAAGTCGATGTTCGCCTTCACCCTCAGCCATGACGGCAAGGAACTGTTCACCATCGCCAACCCGACGCTGATGATGAACGACCGCTACGAAGTGCAGCAGCCTCGGCTCGACGTGTACAAGACCGACGCCGGCATGGATGCCAAGCCGGTGCGCAGCTTCCCGGCGCCAAGGCAGCTGACCATCATGCAGAGTGGCGACGACGGCACCTTGTATGTAGCCGGGGCGGACGTCTACAAGGTCAATGTGCAGACCGGCAAGTTCGACGTGCTGATCCCCAGCCGTCACTGGAAACGCCCGAATTACAGCGCGCCGGACGTGCTCTACGTGTGGAACCAGCAGACGTATCGGCACGACTTCTCGCTGCTCTACACCGCCGCGAAATTCAAGGACAAGAAGCAGGACCCGGCCACCGCCGAATACCTGTACGGCCTGTTCAGCGTCGACCTGAAAACCGGCAAGACCGAAACCACCGACTTCGGGCCGCTGACGGAAATCTATTTCAGCGGCATGCGCTCGCCCAAGGACCCGAACCTGATGTTCGGCGTGCTCAATCGCCTGGCCAAGTACGACATCAAGGAGAAGAAAATGCTCCAGGCGGCGACGCTTGATCACTCCTACTACTGCATTTCCTTCAACAAGGACGGCAGCAAGATCTACCTGGCCGGGACGTTCAACGACGTGGCGATATTCGATGCCGACAGCCTGAAACAGACCGGCAGCATCAAATTGCCAGGGGGGGACATGGCGATTACCACGGCGCAGATTTTCGTCCGGTAAATTGTGGCGACTGAACTGACGCCAATCGCGAGCAGGCTCGCTCCCACAGTTGATCGCATTCTTTCTGAAAGAACACGGTTGAATGTGGGAGCGAGCCTGCTCGCGAAGAGGCCTTGTCAGGCGCTACAGAATCAGCCCCCCGGCACCGGACAACTCATATCCCCCTCCTGACACTTCAGGTAGTTCTTGAACGTCTGCACCCGCGCCTTGGTCAGTTCCGTGGTGCAGTTGCTGTAGATCAGAGGATACACACTCCCGCCTTCCACCCCGGACGCCGAGAACTTGCACTCGGCATCGCGGAACGCCACCCACGCCCGCTGCGCACCCACCAGCAGCTTCTTGTTGTCCGGGTTGCCCTTGAATCGCGAAGTGATCTGCTGGTACAGCGCATTCAATTCCTTGTCGGCGGCCGCATTCTGCTGCGCCGCACACTGGTTCATCGTCGCCTGGTCGCTGGCGTTGTCGCAGTCCACGGCGACCGCCATGGAGGTGAACAGCAGAGGCGTCAATGCCAATAGTAAGCGTGGGTTCATGCCGGATTACTCGCTGTGACTGAATGTTGAGGTGCAGTGTAGCCGTGTGACGGATTCAGTCCGCTACGCTTGCCACTGCAAATGTTTTCACCAGCGATTGCCATTCGATGCTTTTCAGCAGAGAGCGTAAGCAGTTTCGAGCCTCTGACTTTGTGATTGCCCCAGAACTTATCCGCGCAAATGCAACCGAATATCTCGGACATGGTTGATTGCGCATCCCG
The DNA here is from genome assembly GCF_000282295.1 of Pseudomonas sp. GM33. Taxonomy (NCBI): domain Bacteria; kingdom Pseudomonadati; phylum Pseudomonadota; class Gammaproteobacteria; order Pseudomonadales; family Pseudomonadaceae; genus Pseudomonas; species Pseudomonas sp. GM33. Next base: position 24,757 of record NZ_AKJO01000024.1, on the reverse strand, counting down.
ATTGGTACAACTTTAGGGTTGGTCTTGTGGTCTTACTGACCTACTGTTCAAGTACAGGAGGTGACTTATGAACCCAGCATCTGATCGCATCGAAAGGAAAATTCTGCTCAAGGCCAAGCGTTCGCAGGTCTGGCGCGTGCTGGCCAATGCCGAAGAGTTCGGGAAGTGGTTTGGCGTGGCGCTGGAAGGCAAGCGTTTTGTGGCAGGCGAGTGGACCCAGGGGCAGATTACCTACCCCGGTTATGAGCATTTGCGCTGGAATGTACTGGTAGAACGGGTCGAGCCGGAACGGCTGTTTTCGTTTCGCTGGCACCCTTATGCGATAGAGCCGGAGTTCGATTACTCCCAGGAACCCACCACCCTGGTGAAATTCGAACTTGAAGACATGGATGAAGGCACGCTTCTGAAGGTGTCCGAGTCGGGTTTCGACCACATTCCCCAGCATCGTCGCCTCAAGGCGTTCCGTATGGACAGCCGTGGTTGGGACGAGCAGATGAGCAACATCGAACAGTTTCTTGTGGAAAGGGCCAAGGCCCACGAGCTTCAGGGTGACTGACCAGCGCCTGGCCGTCGAAAGTCAGCTGGAGGCCTTTAGACTCGCGGCTTCCAGGCCAGGCACCTGAGGTGTCTAAGGGTTTTCGGAAGGTGCCTTATAGCGAATGTCTTACACGCGATGGTAGTGATATCGCCTGTTACAATTAGGATCCGATGCGTATTCTGGCCTCACCCACTGAAGCACAGGATGTGCTCAGGATCACGGATGATCGACCATATGCAAGGAACGCTGCGACAAGGAGTCGTCATGGTCTTGGAAAAACCCGCTTCGGCGGGTTTTTTTGTGACCGCAGGAAAGGTCGGGGCGGCAGCAAGCGGATGCCCGCCGCCGTTTTCTTACTGACGATCGAGTTTCGCCGCCGCGCGCTCGGTGATTTCCGCCCGCAACTTCAACGAGGCGGCAGCCCGCTGGCGAGCCTCTTCCAGCACACTGGCTGGCGCCGTCTCGGGGCTGCCCGCAGTAAACGGCGGGGCCGGAGCGTACTCCAGTTGCAACTGCACCAACTCGGCGGTGGCCGGGTCGAACAGCTCGGCGGCCAGGGTCAGGGCGAAGTCGATACCGGCGGTGATCCCGCCTCCGGTCAACAGATGGCCGTCGCGAACTACCCGATCCTTTACCGGGATTGCGCCCAGCGGCTTGAGCAACTCGTGATAGGCCCAGTGAGTGGTGGCGCGTTTGCCCTTGAGCAATCCCGCCGCGCCCAGTACCAGTGCGCCGGTGCACACTGAGGTGATGTACCGGGCGTTGGCGGCCTGGGCCCTGAGGAAGTCCAGGGTCTGGTCATCTTCCATCAACGGCCCGACGCCACTGCCACCGGGTACGCAGATCACGTCCAGCGCCGGGCAATCCTCGAAAGTGGTCGTCGGTTTCAACATCAGGCCGGTGCTGGCAGTGACCGGCATCAGGTCCTTCCAGATCAGATGCACTTTCACATCCGGCAGCGAGGCCAGTACGTCATAAGGGCCGGTCAGGTCCAGTTGCTGAACCTGTGGAAACAACAGAAAGCCGATCTGCAACGCCATGGTGTTTTCTCGTGAAGTGGGGGTGGACGGGTTGACTGTAGGCTCGTAGGATTTGGCGTATACGCCAATATCCCCACGAATTACGCCAAATGTCGAAAACCATCCATGTACTCGCGTTCGCCAACGTGCAATTGCTCGACGTCACCGGGCCATTGCAGGTTTTCGCCTCGGCCAACGACATTGCCCGTCAGCAAGGCCTGCCGCCACCCTACGCGCCGACGGTGATTGCCTGGGGCGGCGGGGCGGTGATGTCGTCGGCGGGCCTGGCGCTGTTGGCCGAACCCTTACCGGATGACGGTACTGACACCCTGATCATCGCCGGTGGCTGGGGTGTCTACGCGGCGGCGCAAGATGCGTCGTTGGTCGCCTGGGTGCGCGAGCAGGCCCGTGGCTGCCGACGGGTTTCCTCGGTGTGTACCGGTGCGTTTCTGCTGGCGGCCAGCGGCTGGCTTGATGGCCGGCGCGTGGTCACCCACTGGACCCGCTGCGAGCAACTGGCGCAACAGCACCCGCGCTTGCAGGTCGAACCCAACCCGATCTTCATCAACGACGGCCCGGTCTGGACCTCGGCCGGCGTGACGGCCGGTATCGACCTTGCGCTGGCCATGGTCGAACAAGACCTGGGGCGCAACATGGCCCTGGAAGTCGCCCGGCAACTGGTGGTGTTTCTCAAGCGTCCGGGTGGCCAGTCGCAATTCAGCGTGACGTTGTCCCTGCAACAGGAAGGTAAGCGATTCGACGAACTTCACGCCTGGATCAGCGAAAACCTGACCAAGGACCTTGGCATCCCGACCCTGGCCTTGCAGGCCGGCATGAGCGAACGCAGCTTCGTGCGCCACTACCGCGCCGACACCGGCCAGACCCCGGCCCGGGCCATCGAACTGATCCGCGTCGAAACCGCGCGGCGTCTGCTCAGCGATACCGGAGTGCCGATCAAACGGGTGGCGGTGCAATGCGGATTCGGCAGCGAAGAAACCCTGCGCCGCAGCTTCCTGCGGGCCATGGGGGTGACACCGCAGGCTTATCGGGAGCGGTTTTCGGTCAGTGCCGAAGTAGATCCAGTAGTGCCTTGAGTGTTGCCTCTGGCGCTTCTTCTGGAATGTTGTGGCCAACGCCTGCCAACACTCGACGCTCATAGGGGCCGGTGAAATGCCCGATATCTTCGTCGCTTTCTTGCGCAGGCCCGACACCGTCATCGGCACCGCACAGGGAAATTGTCGGCACGCTGATGGTTGGTTGTTTGCTCAGGGCCTGCTCCATCCATTCCAGCGCCGGGTCGCCAAGGGCATACATGAAGCGGTGGCGATAGGAGTGAATTACCACGTCGACAAAATCCGGGTTATCGAAGGCAGGGGCGCTCAACGGATAGCGTGCAGCGTTTTCGGCCCAGGTTGGTGACCAGAGCTTCCAGAGCAATTCGCACAAGGCGCGGCGATTTTCGGTCAGGCCTGCGACGCCACGAGGCGTGTGGAAATAGTACTGATACCAATAGCGATGCTCACTGTCCGGAGCCAATGGCTGTGTCGAATGGGGGATGTCCTGAAGGTTATAGCCATCGCCCGTGACCAGGCAGCGCACCCGTTCCGGCCACAGCGCCGCCACAATGCACGCCGCCCGCCCACCCCAATCGTAGCCACACAGGGACGCCCGGTTGATGCAAAGGGCATCCATCAGGTCAAGCAAATCCTGGGCAAGGGCGGCTTGCTGGCCGGAGCGCAGGGTATCGGCGCTGATGAAACGCGTCGGGCCGTAACCCCGCAGATACGGGACGATCACGCGGTAACCGGTAGCGGCGAGAGCGGGGGCGATGTCGTCGTAGGAGCGCGGCGAATAGGGAAAGCCATGAAGCATGATGATCGGGTCGCCGGTGACGGGCCCGTGTTCTTCGTAGGCAATGTCGAGTTGTGTCGTGCGGACGGTCTTTAGTGGCTGCTCAATCATCATCCCCCCCTGACGCCGATAGTTGTGTCACCCGAACAGCCCCCTTTGCCAGTGTTCTTCGCTGATGATCGCGATAGGAGCACCGCTCTCTCTCAGCTCAACCGCTTTTTTGATCTTGGTTCCATAAGTGCTATGAAGCCATTGATCGTTTCCGATGCTGCCGACCACCAGATAGTTGATTTTCTTGCTGACCGAACCTCCAATCAGGCCGCCGCGTTCGACAATCAGTGATTCGCATGCTTTGCGCGGGCCATAAGCCATGACTCCGGTGAACAGGAAAACCCGATCAACCCAGTTCAGCGCGGGTGCAGGGTTATCGAGTGGAAGACTGCAAGGCGTTGTGAAGACCTGGCCAGAGCCAACCGGCAGACCTGCAAACTGGTGCAGCATATCGAGTAGTTCAGCCGATTCTTCGGAGTCCAGTACGCCATCGCTCAACATGTCGGAGAGGCGTTTATAGAGGATGTTCACGACCGGATCACCCAGATGACACAAATGAGCTTCGATCCAGCTCTTGAGAAACTCGGCTTCCTGCTGGTTGATCTTGCCATCGGCAGCGAGTCCAGCCGCAATACCTGTCAACGCGTCGGCTGAACGTCTATCAATGCGTGCTTCGTGGAAGAATCCACTGTTTTGAAATTCCTGATGCAAATCGACCATCGTCCCTGCTCCTAGGATTCAACTTCCGCTACCTGATTGAAATACTTCGCCCGATCCGGTGTAAACGTCACCACCATGGCTGTCCGTGCACACGTCAGCGCTCGTTCTTGCGCCAGGTCCACATCCAGGTCTTCCCCGCGCAAACCTTGCCACTGCGCGAGGTATTTGAGAGAGCCGTATTTTTCGAGTTTCTTCAGGCTGCGGCTGACGCCACCTTTCCAGCCCAGTACCGGCAACTCGCCGGCGAGGCACTGTCGGGCGAGTTCGGGGAAATGGGTTGCGCGCTGGCGGCCGACTTCCCAGCATTTGATCAGGCCCTTGTCGTCGGCCTCCCAGAGTTCTTCGCGGTTCAAACCGGTTCGGAGCGGGGTGTCGATGCTGCGATGGATGCGTTGAGTCATTCTGGTTCCTTGAATTCGGGTGGTTCTGGACAGCTCCGCTGTGCCCGTGATCGAAGATGTTAGGTGGGGATGTAACGGCTGGCAATAATGTATTCCGAGGGAGCTTCCGACGGTAGTTGTTTAAAAATGCAGGGCTTTGCTTTGCGTAGCACCTGTGGCGAGGGGGCTTGTCGGATCGCCGCACCGCCCCGTTCGGCTGCGCAGCGGCCGTAAATCCGGCGAACGCGGTTTTCCCGGGGATTTGGTAGCTACTTTTTGGGGTCGCGTTGCGGCCCAACGGGGGCAAGCCCCCTCGCCACAGATGTCGGTGGTGTCAGAAACTTGTGTTCACGGCTGCCAGACGGTTTTCTCCCCACTCAACCTGCGATCCAGAAAACACGCCGCACTGATCAACGCCAGGTGCGTCAGCGCCTGCGGTGTGTTGCCCATGTGCCGTCCATGGCTGTCGAACTCTTCGGCATACAACCCCAGCGGGTTGGCGTACCTGAGCAACTGTTCGAACTCCAGGTGGGCCTTGTCGAGCTGGCCGGCGCGGGCCAGGCATTCGACGTACCAGAACGAGCAGGCGGCGAAGGCGCCTTCGCTGCCGGGCAGGCCGTCGATCTGGCTGTCGTCGTTGCGGTAGCGGTAGATCATGCCGTCGCGCACCAGGCTCTTTTCGATGGCTTGCAGGGTCGCCAGCCAGCGCGGGTCGCGGGCGCTGACGAAGCGCACCAGCGGCATCAGCAGCATCGAACCGTCCAGGCCGGTGCCGCCGATGTGCTGGACGAAATGCCCGCGCTCCTCATTCCAGAAGTTTTCCCAGATGTCGGCATGGATCGCCTGGCGGGTCTGGTCCCAGCGGGCGAACGGGGCGGGCAGCGAGCGTTTGGACGCGAGGCGGATGGCGCGGTCCAGGGCGACCCAGCACATCAGTCGTGAATGCAGGAAGTGGTACTGCTCACCGCGCATTTCCCAGATGCCGACGTCCTTTTGTTCCCAGGTCTGGCAAACCTGATCGATGACTTCCACCGTGTGTTTCCAGCCTTCATGGGAGATGGCTTCGCCGTACTTGTTGACCAGGTAAATCGCGTCCATCAGCTCGCCAAAGATGTCGAGCTGGACCTGTTGGTACGCCTGGTTGCCGATGCGCACCGGTTGTGCGCCACCGTGACCGGACAGGTGCGTCAGCTCGATTTCCGGCAACTCCTGGCGACCGTCGATGGCATACAGGATGTTGAGTTTCATCGGCTTGCCCCGGCAGTCGCTGACCCGCCCGCGCAACCAGCGCATGTAGGCGTTGGCCTCTTCGACGAAGCCCAGGCGCATGAACGCATAGACCGTGAACGAAGCGTCGCGGATCCAGGTGAAGCGATAGTCCCAGTTGCGCTCGCCACCGGGGCTCTCCGGCAGGCCGAAAGTAGCCGCGGCGAGAATGGCGCCGTGCTTGCGCGAGGTCAGCAGCTTCATGGCCAGGGCCGAGCGGTTAACCCTCTCGCGCCAGCGCCCGCGGTAGTTGGACTGGCCGATCCAGTCGCGCCAGAACTTCAGGGTGCGTTCCAGGCACAGATCGGCGGCACCCTCCTTGAAGCGTGGGTCGCCAGGCGCTCCGAGCAGGAACTGGGCGGTCTGGTCTTGCTCAAGGGTGAACTGCGCGACCGCCCCATTGGCATCAATGTGCATGGCTTGATCGGCGCGCAGTCGCAGGGACGGCTGGTCCGCAGCCTCGAAGATCACGTCATCCTTGTCCATGCTCGCGCGGGTGCTGGCGCGGGCGTAGTCATGGCGCACCGCGCAACGCATGTGGAAGGTGGCGCGGCCGCTGACCACGCGGATCCGCCGCATCAGCAGTGGCAGGTCGTCTTCGGTGTCACCGACGGGCAGCAGGTCGGTGACCTCGACCACCGACCGGTCGCTGAGCCAGCGGGTTTGCAGCACGTTGGTGTCGGGCAGGTAAATCTGTTCGCGACGGGCGTCGGGCAAATCCGGCGACAATTGGAAAATCCCCGCCTCGGGGGTGTCCAGCAGCGAGCAGAAGATCGACGGACTGTCGAACTCCGGCCAGCAGAAGAAATCCACGCTGCCCTTGTCGTTGACCAGCGCCGCGCTGCGCATGTCGCCGATGATGCCGTGGGCGTCGATGGGGCTTTGGCGTTCGGGGTGATCAGCCATTGTCGCGCAACTCCGGGAGTCGGGGGCCTATTTAGCTGACTGGTCCGGGTGGTCGAGAGTTCATTTGGCGGGGAATGTGAGTTGTCTGTGAGGGCCTCTTCGCGGGCAAGCCCGCTCCCACATTGGACGGCGTACACAAATCAGCTGTGGGAGCGGGCTTGCTCGCGAAGGGGCCTTCACATTCAACCAACAATTCCACGCTTCCCCCGCAATCAGCCGTTATGGCAACGTGCAGTCCCCTGATGAGACCCGACCCATGGCAAACCCCTATCGCGAGTTATTCAAAGCCCCTGGCAGCGGCGCATTCGTGCTGGCCGGCATGGTCGCGCGCATGCCGATTTCCATGACCGGCATCGGCCTGATCACCATGCTCTCGCAATTGCAGGGTGGCTACGGTCTGGCAGGCGCGGTGGCGGCGACGTTTGCCCTAGCCACGGCCTTTTGCGCACCGCAGGTCTCGCGGCTGGTGGATCGGTATGGCCAGGGACGGATTCTGCCGGTGGCGGCGTTGCTCGGCGGTGGGGCGCTGTTGCTGCTGTTGCTGTGCACGCGGTTGCAGGCGCCGCACTGGACGCTGTTTGTCTTCGCTGCGCTGGCCGGTTGCATGCCTAGCATGTCGGCGATGGTGCGGGCCCGCTGGACCGAGGTGTATCGCGGCCGCCCCGAGTTGCAGACTGCCTACGCCCTGGAATCGGTACTGGATGAAGTCTGCTTCATCGTCGGGCCGCCGCTTTCCGTCGGCCTGTGTGTAGTGGCGTTTCCCGAAGCCGGGCCATTGGCGGCCTTGCTGGCGCTGGCTGTCGGCGTCACCGCGTTCGTGTTGCAGCGCAGCACGGAGCCGCCGGTACATCCCCATGAAGACCACCATCAAGGCTCGATCATCCGTTCCCGCGATATTCAATTGCTGATGCTGTTGATGGTCGCCATGGGCACCATAGTCGGCGTGGTGGACGTGGTCAGCGTCGCCTTCGCCCAGCAGCAGGGTCAACCGGCGGCGGCGAGCATCGTGCTGTCGGTGTACGCCATCGGCTCGTGCCTGGCCGGGCTGGCCTTCGGCGCACTGCGTTCGAAAGTACCGCTGGCGCGCCTGTTCCTGTACGGCGGCGTGGCGACGGCGGTGACCACCTTGCCGTTGTTGCTGGCGGAGAACATTCTCGGCTTGTCGCTGGCGGTGTTTGTCGCGGGGCTGTTTTTTGCCCCGACGCTGATCGTCGCCATGGCCCTGGTGGAACAGATCGTGCCGCCGGCCAAACTCACCGAAGGCCTGACCTGGCTGGTCACCGGGCTGAGCATCGGCGTAGCGATCGGCGCCGCCGGCTCCGGCTGGCTGGTGGACGCCTTCGGCGCGCGCAGCGGGTTCTGGCTGGCGATAGCGGCGGGGGCGCTGGTGCTCGGCTCGGCGATCCCGAGCTATCGCCATCTGAAGTAAGGCCAACACAGTACCTGTGGCGAGGGAGCTTGCTCCCGCTCGGCTGCGAAGCAGTCGTAAAACCGGCGAATGCGGTGTAACTGGACGAATGTTTTGGGTCGCTGCGCAACCCGACGGGAGCAAGCTCGCTCGCCACAGGTCTGAGTGCAGATCGACTCCGATGGGCGACTAATTCCCCGCGTGCCTCATCCGTTCTCCATACAGACAACCTTCGAGGAAATCCCGGTGACCCCGCTGACATTGCTGTGCCTGCCCTATTCGGGCGCGAGTGCCATGGTCTATAGCCGCTGGCGGCGCAAACTGCCGGAATGGCTCAAGCTGCAGCCGGTGGAATTGCCGGGGCGGGGCGCGCGCTATGGCGAGCCCCTGCACACCGACATGCGCCGCCTGGCGCTGCAGCTGGCCCACGAACAGAAGGCCACGCTCAAGGCCCCGTATGCGTTGTTCGGCCATAGCATGGGGGCGTTGCTGGCCTGCGAGATGGCCCACGCGCTCCGCTCGCTGGGTTGCCCGGAACCGGTCGCGCTGTTCGCCTCGGGCACCGCCGCGCCGACCCTGCGCGCCGACTACGACCGCGGTTTTGCCCAGCCGAAAACCGATGCCGAACTGATCGAGCAATTGCGCACCCTCAACGGCACCCGCGAAGAGATCCTGGCCAATCAAGAGTTGATGAGCCTGACCCTGCCGGTGCTGCGTGCGGACTTCTTGTTGTGCGGGCGTTTCGCGCCGATCCAGCGCCCGCCGCTCAAGTGCCCGGTGCACGTGCTCGGCGGCAAGACCGACCGCGCCACCACCGAGCAATTGATCGGCTGGAGCCAGGAAACACGCGGCAGTTTCTCGGTGGACATGCTGGCCGGCGGGCACTTCTTCATCCATGAGCAGGAGGCCAAGGTGCTGCGGGTGATCAAGGACCAGCTTGAGGGGCATCATCGGCGGCATTCCATGGCTGCCGTGGGCTAACACCCTCCTCAAACTTCACTGGACCCCTGTGGGAGCGGGCTTGCTCGCGAAGAGGGAGTGTCAGCAACATACCCCTTGCCTGACACACCGCCTTCGCGAGCAAGCCCGCTCCCACAGTAGTATTCATCAGCCTGTTTTTTCGCGTTTCTCTCCCTCCTGATACTTGTTCCCCTACGCTAATTTTTCCCGCCTGCATTCGTTTTACAGGGACGACGCGCCTTTGCGCCTGCTGCCTACTGATGCGGATGCCGATAGATGAATGCTGAAGACTCCTTGAAACTTGCTCGCCGGTTTATCGGGTTGCCCCTGGAAAAGCGCCAGATGTTCCTGGCGGCCTTGCAAAAGGAGGGCGTGGATTTCGCCCGTTTCCCGATCCCGGCCGGCATCGAGGCCGAGGATCGCCAGGCGTTGTCGTACGCCCAGCAACGCATGTGGTTCCTCTGGCAGCTGGACCCGCACAGCGGCGCCTACAACCTGCCGGGCGCGGTGCGGTTGACCGGGCACTTGAACCTGTCGGCGCTGGAGCAGGCGTTCGCCAGCCTGGTGGCGCGGCATGAAACCCTGCGCACGGTGTTCCAGCGTCAGGTCGACGACAGCTTGCAGCAAGTGCCGGCCACGGCGCCGTTGCTGATCGAACAGCTGGATTTCAGCGCACTGCCCGCCGAGGAACGCGAACGGGCCGTGGCGCACACCGCCGAGCAGCAATCGATGCTGCCGTTCGATCTGGCGACCGGTCCGCTGCTGCGGGTCACCTTGCTCAAGCTCGCAGAACTTGAGCATGTGCTGTTGCTGACCCTGCACCACATCGTCTCCGACGGCTGGTCGATGAACGTGCTGATCGACGAATTCATCCGCTGCTACGACGCCTTCGATGCGAGCACCCAACCGCAGCTGGCAGCGTTGCCGATCCAGTACAGCGACTACGCCCTGTGGCAGCGCCGCTGGCTGGAGGCGGGCGAGCAGGCGCGGCAACTGGCGTACTGGCAGGCGCAACTGGGCGATGAACATCCGGTGCTGGAATTGCCCCTGGATCATTCGCGCCCGGCCATGCCGAGCTATCGCGGCACCCGCTATGAATTCGCGGTCGAAGCGCAACTGGCCGAACAACTGCGCAGCACCGCGCAGAAGCACAACATCACCCTGTTCATGCTGTTGCTCGGCGCCTTCAACGCGTTGTTGCATCGCTACACCGGGCAGACCGACATCCGCGTCGGCGTGCCCATCGCCAACCGCAACCGTGCGGAAATCGAAGGCCTGATCGGTTTCTTCGTCAACACCCAGGTGCTGCGTACACAGCTGGACGGCCAGACCCGGGTCGACGACCTGCTGCGCACCGTCAAGGAAACCGCCCTCGGCGCCCAGGCCCATCAGGACCTGCCGTTCGAGCGCCTGGTTGAAGCGTTGAAACTGGAGCGCAGCCTCAGTCACACGCCGTTGTTCCAGGTGATGTACAACCACCAGCCGCACGTGGCCGACATGGCCTCGGTCAGCACCGCCTCCGGCCTAGTGCTGGGCAGCCTCGACTGGCAAAGCCGCACCACCCAGTTCGACCTCACCCTCGACACCTGGGAGAAGGGCGGCAAGCTGCACGCCGCGCTGACCTATGCCAACGACCTGTTCGAAGCCGACACCATCGCACGCATGGCCCGGCACTGGACGCGCCTGCTGCAGGCGTTAGTCGACGATTCGACGCAAAAAATCGGTGAGTTGCCGATGCTGAGCGCCGATGAGCAACAGGTGCTGGTGCAGGACTGGAACCGCACCGCCGAGGTCTATCCCGTCGAGCAGTGCATGCATCAGCTGATCCAGGCCCAGGCCCGACGCACGCCCGAGGCACCGGCGCTGGTGTTTGGCGAGCGCCAGCTGAGCTACGCGCAACTCGATGCCCGCACCAACCAACTGGCCAATTACCTGCGCGAGCAGGGCGTTGGCCCGGATGTACTGGTGGGGATCTGCGTCGAGCGTTCGCTGGACATGGTCATTGGCCTGTTGGCCATTCACAAGGCCGGGGGGGCCTACGTACCGCTGGACCCGGAGTACCCGGCCGAACGTCTGGCCTACATGATCGACGACAGCGCGATTGGACTGCTGCTCACGCAAGGCAATCTGCTCGGCGCGCTGCCCACCGACGGCGTCAAGATCATCGCCCTGGACCAGCCGCACGACTGGCTCGACGGCTACAGCGACACCTGCCCGCAGGTCGAGGTGCATCCGTTGAACCTGGCCTATGTGATCTACACCTCCGGTTCCACCGGTAAGCCCAAAGGCGCCGGCAACAGTCACGCGGCGCTGGTCAACCGCTTGTGCTGGATGCAGCAGGCCTACGGGTTGGATGGCAGCGATTCGGTATTGCAGAAAACCCCCTTCAGTTTCGACGTGTCGGTCTGGGAGTTCTTCTGGCCGCTGATGACCGGCGCGCGTCTGGTGGTGGCGCCACCGGGCGCACATCGGGAACCGGCGCAGTTGATCCGCCTCATCGCTGACCACGGCATCAGCACGCTGCACTTTGTGCCGTCGATGCTCCAGGCGTTCATCCACGAGCCGGGTGTCGAGGTGTGCACCGGCCTCAAACGCATTGCTTGCAGTGGCGAAGCCTTGCCGCTGGATGCGCAATTGCAGGTGTTCAAAAAACTGCCGGGCGCCGGGTTGTACAACCTCTACGGCCCGACCGAGGCGGCCATCGACGTGACCCACTGGACCTGCGTCGACGAAGGCGCCGACAGCGTGCCCATCGGCCGGCCTATCGCCAACCTGCGCACCCATGTGCTGGATGCACAATTGCTCCCGGTCCCGGCTGGTGTGGCGGGGGAGTTGTACCTCGGCGGCGCCGGGCTGGCGCGCAGTTATCACCGGCGTCCGGCGCTCACCGCCGAGCGCTTCGTGCCGTGTCCGTTCCACGACGGCGCGCGCTTGTACCGTACCGGTGACCGTGTGCGTCAGCGCGCCGATGGCGTGATCGAGTACCTCGGGCGCCTCGACCATCAAGTCAAACTGCGTGGCCTGCGCATCGAACTGGGGGAGATCGAAACCCGCCTGATGCAGCACGACCTGGTGCGCGAGGCCGTGGTGCTGGTGCAGGGCGGCAAGCATCTGGTGGCGTATCTGGTGCTGGAAAACGCCGACGCCGATGCGCAGTGGCCGCAAACCCTCAAGGCCTGGCTGCTCGGCAGCCTGCCGGAATACATGGTGCCCACGTACCTGATGCCGCTGGATGCCTTGCCGGTGACCGCCAACGGCAAGCTCGACCGCAAGGCCTTGCCGCCACCGGACGCCGCGCCGCAACAGGCGTTCGTCGCACCGCAGGATGCCATGCAGACCATGCTGGCGCAGATTTGGCAGGACGTATTGGGCACGCAACCTGTGGGCCTTGAAGACAACTTCTTCGAACTCGGCGGCGACTCGATCATTTCCATTCAGGTGGTCAGCCGCGCCCGCCAGGCCGGCATTCGCCTCAGTCCGCGGGATCTGTTCCAGTACCAGACCGTGCGCAGCCTGGCATTGGTCGCGACGTTCGACAGCCGCAGCAGCATCGATCAAGGCCCGGTCAGTGGCGAGGTGATCCTGACCCCGGCGCAGCATTACTTCTTCGAACAGGCCATTGCCCAGCGTCAGCACTGGAACCAGTCGCTGCTGCTGACGCCCCGGGAAGCGCTGGATCCGCAAGCGTTGGAGCGGGGCTTGGTGGCCGTGATCAACCACCACGACGCCTTGCGCCTGCGCTTCATCGACGGTGTCCAAGGCTGGCAGCAACACCATGGGCCGCAGGTCGAGTCCGCCGGGTTGTGGCTGCGTCGGGCCTCTTCGGCCGAAGCCCTGACTGCGCTGTGCGATGAAGCGCAACGCAGTCTCGATCTGGCCAACGGGCCGCTGCTGCGCGCCTTGCTGGTCAACCTCGACGATGGCAGCCAGCGCCTGTTGCTGGTGGTCCATCACCTGGCGGTGGACGGCGTGTCGTGGCGGGTGTTGCTCGAAGACTTGCAACAGGCTTACCGGCAAGTGGCGCTGCCCGAGAAAACCAGCGCCTATCAAGCCTGGGCCGCGCACCTGCAACAGCATGCCGGCAGCTTGTCTGGGCAACTGCCGTACTGGCAGGCGCAACTGGCGGATGCCCGGGACCTGCCGTGTGAGCATCCGCAGGGCAGCTTGCAGCAGCGCCACGGGCACAAGATCGAATCGACACTGGACGCCGAACTGACCCGCCGGTTGCTGCAACAGGCGCCAGCGGCCTATCGCACCCAGGTCAATGACCTGTTGCTCACGGCGTTGGCGCGGGTCATCTGCCGCTGGAGCGGGCAGGGCTCGACGCTGATCCAGCTCGAAGGCCACGGCCGCGAAGACCTGTCCGACGACCTCGACCTGAGCCGCACCGTCGGCTGGTTCACCAGCCTGTTTCCCGTGCGCCTGCAACCCGAAGCCGGGGCGGCGCATTCGATCAAGTCGATCAAGGAACAACTGCGGGCCATTCCCGGCAAAGGCCTGGGTTATGGGCTGCTGCGCTATCTCGGCGAAGCGGCGCAGCGCCAGCTTCTGCAAGACCTGCCGGCGCCTCGCATCACCTTCAACTACCTGGGGCAGTTCGACCGTCAGTTCGATGAGGCTGCGCTGTTCGTCCCGGCCGCGGAAAGCGCTGGCCAGGCCCAGGGCGATGATGCGCCGCTGGCCAACTGGCTGACCGTGGAAGGCCAGGTGTATGGCGGGCAGCTCTCGCTGCAATGGGGTTTCAGCCGTGACATGTTCGCCGAATCCACGGTGCAGCAGCTGGCCGATACGTACACCGAAGAACTCAAGGCACTGATCGAACATTGCTGCGCGACAACGCCAGGCCAGGTCACGCCGTCGGACTTCCCGCTGGCGCGCATCACCCGGGCACAACTCGATGCCTTGCCTGTCCCGGCACCGGCCATCGAGGACGTTTACCCGCTGACGCCGATGCAGCAGGGCATGCTGTTCCACACTCTGTACGAGCCTCAGACCGAGGCTTACATCAATCAATTGCGTCTGGACATCCAGGGGCTGGAACTGGCGGCATTCGGCCGGGCCTGGCAGGCGGCGATCAACCGACACGACATCCTGCGCAGCAGCTTCCACTGGTTGGGACTGGAATCTGCGCACCAGGTGATTCATCGCCAGATCGACCTGCAACTGCAAGTGATCGAAGTGGCTGACCTTGACCTCGATGCACTGGCCGCCGAAGAGCGCAGTCGCGGCTTCGAACTCGACGCCGCGCCGTTGTTCCGCCTGGTGCTGGTGCGCCGAAGCCCTGAAGACTGGGACCTGATCTACACCAGCCATCACATCCTCATGGACGGCTGGAGCAACGCGCAGTTGCTCGGCGAGGTGATCCAGCAGTATGCCGGGCAGACGCTGGCCAGGCCGTTGGGGCAATACCGTGACTATCTGGGCTGGATTCAACAGCAGCCGCTGCTGGCCGCCGAGCAGTTCTGGAAGCAAGCGCTGGCGCCACTGGAAACGCCGACGCTGCTGGCGCAAGCCTTGGCGACACCGGGCGAAGGGCGCGGCATGGGCGAACATCAATTGACCCTTGAGAGCGCCGCGCTACAGCGCCTGGGCGATTTCGCCCGCCAGCAAAAAATCACCCTCAACACCTTGCTGCAAGGCGCCTGGGGCCTGCTGTTGCAGCGCTACACCGGCCAATCCTGCGTGGCGTTCGGCGCCACCATGGCCGGACGCTCCGCGCCGCTGCCGGGCATCGAACAGCAATTGGGGCTGTTCATCAACACCTTGCCGATCATTGCCGCGCCGCCGGCAGGGCAGTCGGTGGCCCAGTGGCTCAATGACCTGCAAGCACTGAACCTGAGCCTGCGCGAGTTCGAACACGTGCCGCTGTACGACATCCAGGGCTGGGCCGGACAACAGGGGGCGTTGTTCGACAGCCTGCTGGTGTTCGAGAACTTCCCGGTGGCCGAAGCCCTCAAGCAAGGGGCGCCGGCGGGCCTGACCTTCGGCGCGCTGCGCAATCACGAAATCACCAGCTACCCGCTGACCCTCGGCATCGAAGTCGGCGCCACCCTGCGTCTGGATTTCAGCTTCGACCGCAGCCGGTTCAGCGCGGCGCAGATCAGCCAGTTGGGTGCCAGCCTGTTGCGGGTGCTGGAGCAATTCGTCGCACAGCCACAGCAGGCACTGGGCGCGGTCAGCCTGCTGGACCCCAAGGCCCAAGCAAAAGTGTTGGCGCATTCCCGTCCGCCTGCGCCGCAAATCGACAGCCCGTTGCTGGCCCATCAGCGTTTCGAGCAACAGGCGGCACGCACGCCCGATGCACTGGCGGTGATGGTCGGCGACGAGTGCCTGACCTACGCCCAGCTCAATGCGCAAGCCAACCAGCTCGCCCATCGCCTGCGCGCCCAGGGTGTGGCACCGGGGCAGCGGGTCGGCCTGTCGGTGCGACGCAATGCACAGATGATCGTCAGCCTGATGGCCATCCTCAAGTCCGGCGCCGGTTATGTGCCGCTCGATCCGGATTACCCGGCCGAGCGACTGGCCTACATGATCGAAGACAGCGGCATGGACCTGCTGTTGGCGCAACCGGGCTTGCTCACCGATGTAGCGCTGCCGCAAGGTTTGCCGCGCCTGGCGCTGGAGGCGAGCGTTGACGGTTACTCCACCGAAAACCCGGAAAACCTCGCCAGCGCCGAGGACCTCGCCTATCTGATCTACACCTCCGGTTCCACCGGACGCCCGAAAGGCGTGTGCCTGGCCCACGCCGCGCTGCGCGAGTTTTGCGTGATCGCGGCGGACTATTCACAACTCACAACGCAAGACCGTGTGCTGCAATTCGCCACCTTCAGCTTCGACGGCTTTGTCGAGCAGTGCTACCCGCCGCTGTGCGTGGGCGCGGCGCTGGTGATGCGCGGCGATGAGTTGTGGGACACCGACACGCTCTATCGGCAGATCATCGCGCACGGCGTGACCCTGGCCGACCTGCCGGCCGCCTACTGGTTCTTGCTGGCTCAAGAGTGGGCTGCGCAACCGCAGCGTGAGAAAGGGCGCTTGCGTCAGGTCCACGTCGGGGGCGAGGCCATGTCGCTGGAAGGCCTGAAGTTGTGGCATGCCGCCGGTCTGGGCGATGTGCGCCTGCTCAATACCTATGGGCCGACCGAAGCCACGGTCGTTTCCAGTACCCACGAATGCACCCTGGTCGATACACGCAACCCCATTGGCGTGCCGATTGGCCGCGCGCTGCCGGGGCGTGCGTTGTATGTGCTGGACAGCGAAGGCCACCTGCTGCCGACCGGTTGCGTCGGCGAGCTGTGCATCGGCGGTGACGCCGGCCTCGCCCAGCGTTATCACCAGCGTCCGGGTTTGAGCGCCGAGCGATTCATTGCCGATCCGTTCTCCGCCACACCGGGGGCACGGCTGTACCGCAGCGGCGACCTGGCGCGTTATCGCGAGGACGGCGCACTGGAATACCTGGGGCGTATTGATCACCAGGTGAAGATTCGCGGATTTCGCGTCGAACTGGGTGAGCTGGAGGCGCACCTGCAAGGCCTGCCGATGATCAGCGAAGCCGCAGTGCTGGTGCACGAAGGCGTCGGCGGCAAGCAGTTGATCGGCTACGTGGTGCCCGCCTCGGAGGAACAGCTGGACGCCGATGCGCGGCAACTCACCGACACCGTGCGCCGCGCCTTGGGCGAGCGCCTGCCGGACTACATGCTGCCGACGCAACTGGTGGTACTGGCCGCGTTGCCCCTCAACCGCAACGGCAAACTCGACCGCGCCGCATTGCCTGCCCCGCCAGTCTGGGAGGCCGCAACCGGTAGCGCACCGCAGGGGGCAGTGGAAATCCAGTTGGCGCAGATCTGGCAGCAGGTGCTGCAGGTCAATCGCGTCGACCGCGAGAACAGCTTCTTCGAATTGGGCGGGCACTCCTTGCTGGCGACGCAAATCGTCTCGCAGATCCGCCAGCGCATGGGCCTGTCGGTAAGCCTGCGCAGCCTGTTCGAACACCCGCGCCTTGAGGATTTCGCCGCTCAGGTGCAGGCGCTGCAACACCGCTGTGAACGCCCCGCGCTGGTGGCAGACACCTCTGGCGAACGCCAGCCGCTGTCCTTTGCCCAGCAGCGCTTGTGGTTCCTGTGGAACCTGGAGCCGGACAGCTCGATGTACAACATGCCGGGTGCCTTACGCCTGCGCGGCGAGTTGAACCACGACGCCCTGCGCCAGACCTTCGAAACCCTGGTGCAGCGCCACGCGGTGTTGCGCACCACCTTCTATGAAGAAGACGGCCAGACCTGGCAGCGGGTACACCGGCAATTGCCGTTGAGCTTCGAGACCGGCGACCTGCGGCATCTGCCGGCGCCGGACGTCGAGGCGCAACACCAGGCCCGCGAGGAAGTCGCGCGGCCATTCGACCTGCGCCACGGCCCGTTGCTGCGGGTGCGGGTGCTGCGGGTCGCGGATGACCAGCATGTGCTGTTGCTGACGGTGCATCACATCGTCGCCGATGACTGGTCGTTCCGCGTGCTGATCAATGAATTCGTCACGCTGTATCCAACCCTCAACCGTGGCCAGACCCCGCAACTGCCGGCGCACAGCGTGCAGTACGCCGACTTCGCCAAATGGCAGCGCCAGTGGCTGGAGCAGGGCGGCGAGTTGCAACGCCAGCTCGACTACTGGCAGCAGCGCCTTGCCGAGCCGCAAGCGGTGCTGGAGTTGCCCGCCGATGGCGACCGGCGCACGGCGCAGGAAGGCGCCAGCGCGCATTTCACCTTCAGTGCCGAACTCAGCCAGCAGTTGCGCGACTTTGCCCAACAGCGCGATCTGTCGCTGTACATGCTGCTGCTGGCCGGTTTCACCCTGGTGTTGCGCCAGCGCACCGAAGTCGCTCGGGTGCGCATCGGCACCGATATCGCCAACCGAAATCAAGCCGAGCTTGAAGAAATGGTCGGCTTCTTCGTTAACCAACTAGTACTGCAAGTGGACGTCGATGCCGGGCAGCCGGTAGCGCAATTGCTGGAGGCTTGTCGCCGGGCGGTGCTGGAGGCTTCGGACCATCAGGACCTGCCGTTCGAGCGCCTGGTGGAAGCCTTGCGCTTGCCGCGCCGGGCCGGCCGTTCGCCGCTGTTCGACATCAAGCTGATTTACCAGGAAGGCGTCGGTCGCTTGCCCTCGATGGATGGGTTGCACGTGGAGGATTTCCCGTCCGGGCGTCAGGCCGCCGAGATCGGGATGGTCGCTGCGTTCTACAACGACGTGCAGCACATCCACCTGAGCTTTGAGACACCGGCCGGCCAGTACCTGGCGAGCACGCTGGAATGTCTGTTCGAACAGATCCGCGCGGTGCTCGAGGCGTTGGTAGGCGCTGAGCCGTTGCAGGTCGGTGAGTTGCTGAACCTGGCCAGCGATGTCCAGCGCCGTGCCGAGGCGCGCTTGAACGAGCAACGCAAGGCCCTGCTCGGCGGTGCCATGGCGATCAAGCGCCGCTCGGCGAACCGGGGCGCGTCGACCGCGCAAACCGCAGCGGACTGATATAGGCGACGGCGTCCTTTAGCGCCGCCGTCAACATTTTCTGGAGGGGTTTATGACCGTTTCAACGACCAAGTCCATTCCCAAGATGGGTCGTGGTGCCCGCAAAAGCCTGTCCACCGATCCGACGCGGCTGGTGAGTTTTGCGCCGATGTTCGAAGGCCACAGCATGCCGCTGGTGTGCCGCCCGGCCGTGTCCGGCGTGAACCTGGTGGAATGGGCGAGCCAGAATCGCGCGCTGATCGAAAGCAAGCTGCTGGAGCACGCGGTGATCCTGTTCCGTGGCTTTCAGGTGGCCGATATCGGCGAGTTCAACCACTGCGTCGATGCGATATCCGGCGGCGCGCTGGAGTACCTGTTCCGCGCCTCGCCACGCACCCAGATCACCGGTCAGTTCAAGATCTACAGCTCCACCGATTACCCGGCGCCGGAGAAAATCTTCCCGCACAACGAACACTCGTATTCGCCGGTGTTCCCGCGTCACCTGTATTTCTTCTGCGACACCCCATCGGCCACCGGCGGCGAAACACCCTTCGGCGATACCCGCCGGATCCTCGCGCGGATCGACCCGGCGGTGCGCGAAGAATTTGCCCGTAAACGCATCATGTACGTGCGCAACTACGGCGACGGCATGGGCCTGCCGTGGCAGACCGTGTTCCAGAGCGAGGACCGCACCGAGGTCGAAGCCTACTGCGCCAAGATCGGCATCCAGGCCGAGTGGAAGTCCGGCAACCGCCTGCGCACGCGGCAGAACGGTCCGGCCATCGTGCGCCACCCGCTGACCGGCGAGCGCATCTGGTTCAACCACGGCACCTTCTTCAACGCGCTGACCCTGCCGGACAGCATCCGCGACAACCTGCTGCGTGAATTCGGCCCGCAAGACCTGCCGCAGAACACCTTCTTCGGTGATGGCTCACCGATTCCCGACGACGTGATCCGTCACCTGCAAGGCATCTACCGCGAGGTGATGGTCGAGTTCGCCTGGGAGAAGGGCGACGTGGTCCTGCTCGACAACATCCTCAGCGTGCATGCGCGCAACGAATTCACTGGCTACAGAAAAATCCTCACGGCCATGGCCATCGCGCAGAAAAGCGCCGACCTGGATCAGGAATAAGGACACCCGACATGAACACCACCGCCCTCGAACCTTCGGTAGACGTCTTCCAGACTTCGGCTCAGCAGGCCTTTTATTTGCGCGTCCAGGAACTGGGCGCCCAGCCGCTGTTCGCCGCCCTGACATTGCCGGTCGCCAGGCCGGTGGATGCCCGGGCGTTGCGTGCGGCGCTGGAGACACTGGGCCAGCGTCACGAAACCCTGCGCACGGTGTACCGCCGCTTGCCGGGCATGAAGTGGCCGGTGCAGAGCCTGTGCGAAGCGCTGCCACTGACAGTGCTGGGCGACCAGCCTTCGGTGGCCGAGGCCTTGAGCCGCAGCCGTGAAGTCTTGGTTGAAGATTCGAATCAAGTGCTGGTGGTGGCACAGGTCGAGGGCGAAGCAGGGCAATCCATCGTCACTCTGCTGACCCCGGCGTGCAGCTTCGACGAAGCCTCGCTGCGGGTGCTGTCGGCTGAACTCGCCAGTCTGTTGCGCGGCGAAACCCTGGTCGAAGACGAGGACGCGCTGCAATACCTGGACTACAGCGCCTGGCAGCAAGCGCTGCGCGAAGAAGACATCGGCCACCAGGGCGCCGCGTTCTGGCGCAACCTGCAACAGCAGTTCTCCGTGACCCACCGCTTGCCCTTCGAAAAAGCGCTCGATGTCACCTTGGTTCGTCGTCAGGCCACCTTGATTGACGCCCCTTGGTTGGCTGGCGTGCAACGGGCCGCTGTTCAAGCGGGCGTTGAGCCGGAGCAATTGGCGCTGTTGCTGTGGACCGCGTTCGTTGCACGCATCGGCCAACAGGAAAAACTGCTGATGGGCTGGCAGGTGGACGGTCGCAACGAGCAGACCGCCACCACCCTCGGCCGGTTCGCCCGGCGTCTGCCGGTGGCCTTCGAGCACGGTAACCAGCAGACACTGGCGCAAGCCTTGGCCACCTTTGCGGCCAGCGTTGAGCAGTCGTTGTCCTGGCTCGACTGCCTCAACGAGTTCGAACTGAGCGCCGAAGGCACCGCGCCGCTGCGTTACGGCTTCGTCTATCAAGCCGCCATTGAAGCCGGAATCGAGGTGGACGACGCCAACCCCGAAGTCCTGCGCCTGCGTGTCCAGGGCGAGCAGTTGCAGCTGTCGTGTCTCGACGGCGCGCTGCCAGAGTCGATGCTGGCCGAATGGCTGGAGCAGTTTGTCGAGTTCAGTCGTCAATTACTGGCATCACCCGAGCTGACCCTGGCTCAGGCAAATCTGCTCAATACGGCACAGCTGACCCGCCTGATCGAGGGGTTCAACCCGAACGCCACCGGGCAGGCCTTGCCGTGCCGTTTCCTACAGGAATTGTTCAGCGAGCAGGCACGCCTGCATCCGCAACGCATCGCCCTGAGTATCAACGGTCAGCGCCTGACCTATGCCGAGCTGGATGCGCGCGCCAACCAGGTGGCCAATACCTTGCGCGCCCAAGGCGTGGCGGCGGATGAAATCGTCGCGGTCTATGGCCAGCGCTCGCTGGAAATCGTCATTGCCTTGTTGGGTACGCTCAAGGCCGGCGCTGCGTACTTGCCGCTGGACCCGAACTACCCGATCGAGCGCCTGGCGTTCATGCTCGCCGATACCGGCGCGCGCCAGGTGCTGGCCTGCCAACCGCTGCCGGACGCATTGCGTCATGAACCGATAATTTCCCTGATGCCGGGGGCCGACGTCTGGGCCGCCGCGCAAACCGAACCTGCGCCTCAGGGCGACAGCGCCAACCTGGCCTACGTCATCTACACCTCCGGCTCCACCGGCAAACCCAAGGGCGTGATGATCAGCCATGCCAACGCCGTGGCCTCGACCCTGGCGCGCACTGGGTTTTATCGCCAGCCGCTGCGCGCGTTCCTGATGCTCTCGTCGTTCTCCTTCGACAGTTCGGTGGCCGGGGTTTTCTGGGCGCTGGGGCAGGGCGCGACCCTGTGCCTGCCGGACGAGGACAGCTACAAGGATCCGGCCCGATTGGCCGAGTTGATCCAGCGCGAAGAGGTTTCCCACTACCTGACCTTGCCGTCCTACCACGCACAGATTCTCGAACACCTCGATCAGCAGACCCTGGCCTGCGTCATCGTTGCCGGCGAAGCCTGCAGCAACGCCTTGGTGCAGCGACATCGCGAGGCATTGCCGGGGGTGGCACTGGTCAACGAATACGGCCCGACCGAAGGCACCGTGTGGTGCTCGGCGTGGGAATTGCCGCTCGGCCAGGACGCCGACAGCATCCCGATCGGCCAGCCGATAGCCGGCATGCGCATTCACGTGCTCGGCCCGGACCTGCAACCGGTGGCCGTGGGCGTGGAGGGTGAACTCTACGTCGGCGGTGCGGGCATTGCCCGGGGTTACTTGCAGCGTGCCACGCTGACGGCCGAGCGTTTTGTCCCCGACCTGTTTGCAAAGGCGACGGGCCAACGCCTATACCGCACCGGTGACCTGGCGCGCTATCGCGCCGATGGCGTGCTGGAGTATCTGGGTCGGGTCGATCACCAGGTGAAAATCCGCGGCTTCCGCATCGAATTGGGCGAAATCGAAGCGGCCATGCGCAGCGCACCGGGCATCGAGGACGCTGCCGTCATCGCCCGGGAAACCCCGACCGGCCCGCAGTTGCTGGGCTTCGTGGTGTCCCCGGCCGACACCGCCGACATCCGCCTCAACGAACTGCGCAGCCATCTGGCCGAGGTGCTGCCCGAGCACATGCAGCCGTCGCGCTTGCAGGTGCTGGAACGTTTCCCGCTGATGCCCAACGGCAAGCTCAATCGCCAGGCCTTGCTCGATCTCGATGTTCGCCGCAGCGCTTTCGTCGCGCCGCGCAACGACCTGGAAAAAACCCTGGCGGCGATCTGGGCCGAAGCGCTGCACGTCGAGCGCGTCGGCGTGCACGACAGCTTCTTCGAACTCGGCGGGCACTCGCTGCTGGCCACGCGCATTCGCGCGCGGATTCAGGACGAACTGAACCTGGCGATCCCGCTCAAGCTGTTTTTCGACGGCGATACCCTGGAACGCCTGGCGGCGCAGATCGAGCAGTTCCGCCAGCAAAGTGAGCACCAGGAAAACGACGTAGACGCCCTCGAAGCGTTGTTCGACGAAGTGGATGAGGAACACGCGCGATGAGTGCTACACCGGACAGAATGATGACCCTGGCCCAGCGTTTCTGCGGCTTGAGCGCGGACGCCCGGCGTGCGTTGCAAGAAAAGATGCACGCTCAGGGGCTGACCCTGGAATTACTGCCGATCCCGCCACGGGACCGCGCCGTCGACACGCTGCCGGCGTCCTACGCGCAGCAGCGCTTGTGGTTCCTCTGGCAGATGCAACCCCAGGCCACGGCCTACAACCTGACCGGTGCCTTCCGCCTCAATGGCGAACTGAACCGCGATGCATTGGCGCAGACCCTGGCGACACTGGTGCAACGTCATGAGGTGTTGCGCACCACGTTCGTCTTCGACGAACAGCAAGTGTTGCAGCACATCCACCCGCAGATGGACACTCCGCTGGTCGAGGTCGCTGCCGCCGACGACAGCGAACTGCAACGCCAGATCGCCCTCAACGCCGAGCAGCCGTTCGACCTGCAGCACGGTCCGTTGATGCGCTGCCGCTTGATCCGCCTCGATGCCCGGCAACAAGTGCTGGTGTTGACCTTCCATCACATCGTCACCGATGGCGGCTCGCTGCCGATCCTGTTGCAGGAGTTCACCCAACTCTATGGACAACTCAGTGCAGGGCAGGCCGTGCAGCTAGCGGAACCGGGCATTCAATACGCCGACTTCGCCCGCTGGCAGCGCCTGTGGCTGGAGGCCGGCGAGGCCGATCGTCAGCTCGATTACTGGCGTGAACAGCTGGGCAATGAACACCCGCCACTGAACCTGCCGACCGACCGCCGTCGCCCGGCGATCCCGAGCCAGCAGAGCGCCAGCGTCGAGCTGAAAATTCCCGCTGCGTTGACCGCTCAACTGCGCGAGCTGGCCCGCCGCGAAGGCTGCACCCTGTTCATGCTGCTGATGGCGGCGTTGCAGACGCTGTTGCATCGCTACAGCGGCGAGCAGGACATCCGCGTCGGCGTGCCGATTGCCAACCGTACCCGCCAGGACGTGGAAAACCTGCTGGGCTTTTTCGTCAACACCCAGGTGCTGCGCAGCCAGCCCCGGGCCGACCAGCCGTTTGTGCAATTGCTGGCCGAGGTCAAGGCCGCAGCGCTCGGCGCGCAGGCTCATCAGGACCTGCCGTTCGAGCAACTGGTCGATGGCCTGGGCGTGGAGCGCAGCCTGAGCCACACGCCGCTTTTCCAGGTGATGTTCAACCACCAGCGCCACAGTGGCGACCCGCAACGCTGGGACTTGCCGGGCCTGAGCGTCGAACCGCTGATCTGGGACGAAAAGACCACCAAGTTCGACCTGATGCTCGACACCGTCGAAAGCGACGAGGGCATCCATGCGTCGTTCGTCTACGCCACCGAACTGTTCGACGCCGCGACCATCGAGCGTCTCGGCCGACACTGGCTGAACCTGTTGCAGGCCATCTGCAGCGACCCAGGTGTGGCCTTGGCCGACCTGAGCATGCTCGACGCTGCCGAACAGCAGGCCACCTTGCTGGACTGGAATCGCAGCGCCGAAATCAACGTCGCTGAAGACGCGAATGCCCTGTGTGCCCATCAACTGATCGAAGCCCAGGCCGCCGCGCACCCGCACAACATTGCCGTGACCTGCGAGGGCATCACCCTCACTTACGCCGAACTGAACAGCCGCGCCAACCGCATCGCCCATCGTCTGCGCGAACGCGGCGTCGGCCCGGACGTGTTGGTGGGCATCGCCCTGGAGCGCTCGCTGGAGATGATCGTCAGCCTGCTGGCGATCCTCAAGGCCGGTGGCGCCTATGTGCCGCTGGACCCGGATTACCCGCAGGATCGCCTGGCCTACATGCTCGCCGACAGCGGCACACGCCTGTTGCTGACTGACTCAGCCCTGATGCCGCGCCTGCCGTTGAACGAAAGCATTGAAGTGATCTGCCTCGATCACGCCAGCGACTGGCTCGAGGAGGCCAGCGC
>NZ_AKJO01000023.1:0-28657 GCF_000282295.1 Pseudomonas sp. GM33 | reverse complement strand
AGCGTGTTTTCACACAGCCTGAGAAGGCGGGTTTTCAGTAAACAGGAGATCAGAGCAGGAAAATTGTCGCCAGCCCGAGGAAGATGAAAAAGCCTCCGCTGTCGGTCATGGCCGTAATCATCACGCTGGCACCCATCGCCGGATCGCGGCCCATCTTCGCCAGGGTCATCGGAATCAAGACCCCCATCAACGCCGCCAGCAACAGATTGAGCGTCATCGCGGCGGTCATCACCACGCCGAGCGACCAACTGCCATACAGTAGATAGGCGACCACACCGATCACCCCGCCCCATATCACGCCATTGATCAAGGCGACCGCCAACTCCTTGCGCATCAGGCGCGAGGTATTGCCGGTGCTCACCTGGTCCAGCGCCATGGCACGAACAATCATGGTGATGGTCTGGTTGCCCGAGTTCCCACCGATCCCCGCCACGATCGGCATCAACGCCGCCAGCGCCACGAGCTTCTCGATCGAACCCTCGAACAAACCGATGACCCGGGAAGCCACGAACGCGGTAATCAGGTTGATCGCCAGCCAGGCCCAACGGTTGCGCAGGGATTTCCAGACCGACGCAAAAATGTCTTCTTCTTCACGCAGACCCGCCATGTTGAGAACTTCGCTTTCGCTCTCTTCACGGATCAGGTCGACCATTTCATCGATGGTCAGACGGCCGATCAGCTTGCCGTTCTTGTCGACCACGGGCGCGGAGATCAAGTCGTAACGCTCGAACGCCTGGGCGGCATCGTAGGCGTCTTCGTCCGGGTGGAAACTCACCGGATCGCTGGCCATCACCTCGGAAACCTGTTTGTCCGGATCGTTGACCAGCAAACGCTTGATCGGCAACACGCCCTTGAGGACGCCGTCGTAATCGACCACGAACAGCTTGTCGGTGTGGCCCGGCAGCTCTTTCAGGCGACGCAGGTAACGCAGGACCACTTCAAGGCTGACATCCTCGCGGATGGTCACCATCTCGAAGTCCATCAATGCACCGACCTGTTCCTCGTCGTAGGACAGTGCCGAACGCACACGCTCGCGTTGTTGCTGGTCGAGGGTCTCCATGAGCTCATGGACGACGTCTCGCGGCAGCTCGGAAGCCAGGTCAGCGAGTTCGTCGGCATCCATGTCCTTGGCGGCCGCCAGGAGCTCGTGATCGTCCATGTCGGCGATCAGCGATTCACGGACCGAATCGGATACTTCAAGGAGGATGTCGCCGTCGCGATCGGCCTTGACCAGTTGCCAGAGCGTCAGACGATCGTCCAGCGGCAAGGCTTCAAGGATGTAGGCGACGTCGGCGGAGTGCAGATCATCGAGCTTGCGTTGCAACTCGACGAGGTTCTGCCGATGGACCAGGTTCTCGACCCGGTCATGATGCGGGCCTTCCTGGCGGTGAGTCAGGTCTTCTACCACTCGCTGGCGCTGCAGCAACTCAACCACCTGAGCCAGGCGATCCTGCAAGCTTTCCTGCGTTTTCTTTACTTCAACTTCGGACATAGGCGAACTCCACTCCCAGCAGCGGGGCACGCCGGAAGGATCAATCAGTCAATTCATGATTGGTAAAACGGGGTACTGAGTAACTACTGGGTAAGTCCATGGAGGTATTCCACAAGCCCCGGCGGGGCTGACGGGCGCAATGATACACCGCCTGACGGTTTTAAACGTTAAAAAATCTCGGCTGAAACAAGCGCTTGCACTACAAACCTGAGCATCGTCCTGATCCGTGAAAGTGCGACGACGTATTCTGAAAAGAAAACACACGCCCCTTCGAAAATTGTAGCCGCTACCCTTGAAAAGGAACGTCATGGAGGACGCCTGATGCCATCATCTCCGCAATTCTTCTTTCTGCTCAGCCTGCTTGCTCCCTCACCCTTGGCGCTCGCCACCAGCGTTCAACGCTGCGAGGCGGCCAATGGGCGCATTACCTTCACCACACTGAGTTGTGCCGCAGGGGAAAGCGCTTCACTTCAGGATGTCCGTGCGTTTACACCCGGCAGCACGATGGCGCTTATGCCGCCAGCCGAACCCCGTGAAACATCAGGAATGAAAATCCAAAGGAAAGAGCCGACCGTGGTCGGTAAGGCCCAGGACAAGTGCGGAAACCTGATCACTGCCAGGCAACGCCGGGAAGCGATCATCCATCAGCGTGTGATCGCCGGCATGAGCCAGCAAGACGTCGAAAGCGCCCTCGGCAAGCCGGACAGGATCAGTATTCGCAATTCAGCCACGAGCTACCGTTACGACACTCAGCGAGGTCGTAGCGCAAACGTAGAGTTCGATGAGAAGGGATGCACGAAAGGAAAAGCCAAATCCCGGACGGCAAAAAGCCCGCATTAAATGCGGGCTTTCTGTTGTATGGTGCACTCGACAGGATTCGAACCTGTGACCGCTCGGTTCGTAGCCGAGTACTCTATCCAGCTGAGCTACGAGTGCAATTTGTGTTTTTAGACCAGATCACAACTGGTTGAAGCCAAGTCATTCACATTACTGCAGATGACTCTTAAATGGTGCACTCGACAGGATTCGAACCTGTGACCGCTCGGTTCGTAGCCGAGTACTCTATCCAGCTGAGCTACGAGTGCATTTGTTGCCGCGCATTATAGGCCGTCTAATCTCTATGTCAAACACTTTTTCTAGTAATTTCAACAACTTACCGAAAAAGCCAGATTACAACGTACTAAGCAAATAATGGCGGAGAACGGGGGATTCGAACCCCCGACACCCTTTTGAGGTGTACTCCCTTAGCAGGGGAGCGCCTTCGGCCACTCGGCCAGCTCTCCGCAACACGGGGCGTATATTAACCAGCTTCTTCCCCGTTTGCAAACATAAAAAACGATAAAAATTAATGGCTTGGTTCTTCGTCCTTCTCTTTCTTGATACGCAGGTAGATTTCTTCCCGGTGAACAGCGACCTCTTTGGGGGCATTAACACCGATGCGCACTTGATTTCCTTTGACGCCGAGTACGGTCACGGTGATTTCGCCATCACCGATAATCAGGCTTTCTGCACACCGACGAGTCAGAATCAGCATACCTTTCTCCTCACGCATTTCATTTCAGGGACAACAGTCTGCAAAAAAAAGGCACTCGACCCACAACCGGAGCGGTCGCAGCCCTACATGCCTGAGTATTGACTAGCGCGAGCAAAAGAACAGGCTCGGGGGTCACGCCATTCAAAAAAACAAAAGGCGCGGTCAGACCGCGCCTTCTGGCAAACGCATCACTCGCCCTGGCGGGCCGGCGCGTCCAGTTCGAAAGCCGTGTGCAGAGCGCGCACAGCCAGCTCCAGGTACTTCTCTTCGATCACTACGGAGACTTTGATTTCCGAGGTCGAGATCATCTGGATGTTGATGCTTTCCTTGGCCAGGGATTCGAACATGCGGCTGGCCACGCCTGCGTGAGAGCGCATGCCGACGCCAACGATCGAGACCTTGGCGATCTTGGTGTCGCCCACGACTTCACGGGCACCCAGCTCGCCAGCGGTTTTTTCCAGCACGGCTTGCGCCGCCTGGTAGTCGTTACGGTGCACGGTGAAGGTGAAGTCGGTGGTGTTATCGTGCGCGACGTTCTGCACGATCATGTCGACTTCGATGTTCGCGGCGCTGATCGGGCCAAGAATCTTGAAGGCAACGCCCGGGATGTCTGGCACGCCACGGATGGTCAGCTTGGCTTCATCGCGGTTGAAAGCGATACCGGAAATGATCGGCTGTTCCATGGTTTCCTCTTCATCAATAGTAATGAGGGTGCCCGGACCCTCCTTGAAGCTGTGCAGTACGCGCAGCGGAACGTTGTACTTGCCGGCGAACTCGACCGCGCGGATCTGCAACACCTTGGAACCGAGGCTGGCCATTTCCAGCATCTCTTCGAAGGTGATCTTGTCCAGGCGCTGGGCCACGGACACCACACGCGGGTCGGTGGTGTAGACGCCGTCGACGTCGGTGTAGATCTGGCATTCGTCAGCCTTCAGGGCCGCCGCCAGCGCCACGCCGGTGGTGTCGGAACCGCCACGACCGAGGGTGGTGATGTTGCCGTGCTCGTCGACGCCCTGGAAACCGGCGACAACCACCACACGACCTGCCTTCAGGTCACCGCGAATCTTCTGGTCATCAATCTGCAAGATACGCGCTTTATTGTGCGCGCTATCCGTCAGAATCCGCACCTGGTTGCCGGTGTACGACACCGCCGGCACGCCGCGCTTGATCAGCGCCATGGCCAACAGGGCAATCGTCACCTGCTCACCGGTGGAGACGATCACGTCCAGCTCGCGCGGAACCGGTTGGCCGTCGCCACTGATTTGCTTGGCCAGATCGATCAGACGGTTGGTTTCGCCGCTCATTGCAGACAGCACAACCACCAGGTCATCGCCGGCATCGCGGAATTTCTTAACCTTGTCGGCGACCTGCTCGATTCTCTCGACAGTGCCGACCGAGGTGCCTCCAAATTTCTGTACGATCAAAGCCATTTCAAAGCCGCCTCTGCCCATGAAGGGCGCCCAAATAATCACTCAAACAGCGTTGCGGCCCGCCACTAGACTACGAGCCGCAAGCACTGCCTTATAGACCCTGCTCTACAAACGGAACGGTCAGCGCCAGTGCCGCATCCAGTGCGCCAGCGTCGGTACCGCCGCCTTGCGCCATGTCTGGACGACCACCGCCCTTCCCGCCCACTGCCGCAGCGGCTTGCTTCATCAAATCACCGGCTTTGAGTTGGCCAGTCAGGTCTTTGGTTACGCCTGCAACCAGAACGACCTTTTCCTCATGGACACTGCCGAGCAGGATCACTGCGCGGCCGAGTTTGTTTTTCAGTTGATCGACCAGCGCCAGCAGCGCCTTGCCATCCTGACCGTCCAGACGCACGGCCAGCACTTTCACACCCTTGACGTCCTGCGCCTGGGCCGACAGATCGTCGCCCGCGGCACTGGCAGCCTTGGCTTGCAACTGCTCGAGTTGCTTCTCCAGCAGACGGTTGCGCTCCAGCACAGCCGACAGCTTGTCGATCAGGTTGTCGCGGCTGCCCTTGACCAGGCTCGCCGCTTCCTTGAGTTGTTCTTCCGCCGCGTTCAAGTAAGCCAGTGCCGCAGCACCGGTGACGGCTTCAATACGACGCACACCCGATGCCACACCGCCTTCGCTGATGATTTTCAGCAGGCCGATGTCGCCGGTACGGTTGGCGTGGATACCGCCGCACAGTTCGACGGAGAAATCCCCCATGCTCAGTACGCGCACGCTATCGCCGTACTTCTCGCCGAACAGCGCCATGGCGCCTTTCTGCTTGGCGGTTTCGATATCGGTTTCTTCGGTTTCAACCTCGGAATTCTTGCGAATCTCGGCGTTGACGATTTCTTCCAGCGCTTTCAGTTGCTCAGGCTTGATCGCTTCAAAGTGGCTGAAGTCAAAGCGCAGGCGCTGACTGTCCACCAACGAACCTTTCTGCTGAACGTGGTCGCCCAGTACCTGGCGCAATGCAGCGTGCAGCAAGTGAGTCGCCGAGTGATTCAGCGAAGTCGCGTGACGCACTTCGGCGTCGACATGTGCCTCCACCGGAGTACCTACGATCAGGCTGCCCGAATCCAGCACGCCGTGGTGCAGGAACGCACCACCGGTCTTGGTGGTATCGCGCACGTCGAAACGCGCAGCACCGGCCTGCAGGAAGCCGCAATCACCAATCTGGCCACCGGACTCCGCATAGAACGGCGTCTGATCGAGGACGATCACGCCCTCTTCGCCTTCGCTCAGTACGTCAACCGATTGCCCGTCCTTATAGAGAGCAACGATTTTGGCGGAACCGCTGTGAGCGGTGTAACCGGTGAACTCGGTGTCCACATCGACCTTGACCAGGCTGTTGTAGTCCATGCCGAAGGAGCTGGCGGAACGGGCACGGACGCGCTGGGCTTCCATCTCACGCTCGAAACCTTCTTCGTCGATGGTCAGGCTGCGCTCGCGAGCGATGTCGCCGGTCAGGTCCATCGGGAAACCGTAGGTGTCGTAGAGTTTGAACACCACGTCGCCCGGCACCACGTCGCCTTTGAGTTCAGCCAGATCCTGCTCGAGGATCTTCAGGCCCTGCTCCAGGGTCTTGGCGAATTGCTCTTCTTCGGCCTTCAGCACGCGCTCGATGTGTGCCTGCTGGGATTTCAGCTCAGGGAAGGCCTCGCCCATCTCGGCGACCAGGGCCGCGACGATCTGGTAGAAGAAGCTGCCCTTGGCGCCCAGCTTGTTACCGTGACGGCAGGCGCGACGGATGATCCGGCGCAGCACGTAGCCGCGGCCTTCGTTGGACGGCAGCACGCCGTCGGCGATCAGGAAACCGCAGGAACGGATGTGGTCAGCCACGACTTTCAGCGAAGCCTGGGCGTCGTTGGTGCAGCCGATGGCCTTGGCCGACGCGCTCAGCAGGCTCTGGAACAGGTCGATTTCATAGTTCGAGTGAACGTGCTGCAGCACGGCACTGATCCGCTCCAGACCCATGCCGGTGTCCACCGACGGCGCTGGCAGCGGGTGCAACACGCCATCGGCGGTGCGGTTGAACTGCATGAACACGTTGTTCCAGATCTCGATGTAACGGTCGCCGTCTTCTTCCGGCGAACCCGGTGGGCCGCCCCAGATGTCGGCGCCGTGATCGTAGAAAATCTCGGTGCAAGGACCGCACGGGCCGGTATCGCCCATGGTCCAGAAGTTGTCGGAAGCGTACGGCGCGCCTTTGTTGTCGCCGATGCGCACCATGCGCTCGGCCGGAACGCCGATTTCCTTGGTCCAGATGTCGTACGCCTCGTCATCGCTGGCGTAGACGGTGACCCAGAGCTTTTCCTTCGGCAGGTTCAGCCACTTGTCGGAAGTCAGGAAGTTCCAGGCGTAGCTGATGGCATCACGCTTGAAATAATCGCCAAAGCTGAAGTTACCCAGCATTTCGAAGAAGGTGTGGTGACGAGCGGTATAACCGACGTTTTCCAGGTCGTTGTGCTTGCCGCCGGCGCGCACGCATTTCTGGCTGCTGACCGCGCGGGTGTACGCGCGTTTTTCCTGGCCCAGGAAGCAGTCCTTGAACTGGTTCATCCCCGCGTTGGTGAATAGCAGGGTTGGGTCGTTGCCCGGAATCAAAGAGCTGGAGGCTACACGGGTGTGGCCTTGCTCTTCGAAGAAGCGAAGGAAGGCTTCACGGATTTCTGCGCTTTTCATTAGGTTCTTCCACGGAGGCTGCGGCCAAAGGCCTGTTCGAAACGTCAACAGACGAAGCGACGGCAAAGGGCCGCATTATATCGGCCCTGCGCGCGGGGTACAGCGTGTTTATACGATAGAAACGGTCAATTGGAGCGCTAACGCTATCACTTGCGCGAAAAGTCGACGAATGTCGCGACGACTTGCTCGATTTGCCCACGGCTGACATCCATGTGCGTGACCATGCGCAGACGCGCGGCCGCACTGAGCCTGATCCCGCGCTCGGCGGCAAAGGCCTTGAGCGCTTCGGCCTGGTCGCCCATCTGCACATATACCATATTGGTCTGCACCGGCTCGACCTCGAAGCCCGCCGCACGCAGGCCTTCGGCCAGCACTTGCGCGTTGGCATGGTCATCGGCCAGGCGCTGAACGTTGTGATCCAGCGCATACAGGCCGGCCGCCGCGAGGATACCGGCCTGACGCATGCCGCCACCGACCATCTTGCGCAGGCGCCGCGCCTTGCCGATCAGCTCGACCGAGCCGCACAGCACCGAACCGACCGGTGCACCCAGGCCTTTGGACAGGCACACCGAGACCGAATCGAAATACCGGGTGATTTCCCGGGCATCCACACCCAGCTTCACTGCCGCGTTGTACAGGCGTGCGCCGTCCAGGTGCAGCTGCAAACCCTGCTCGCGGGTAAAGCTGCGCGCCCGGGCCAGGTATTCCAGCGGCAGGACCTTGCCCTGCATGGTGTTTTCCAGCGCCAGCAAGCGGGTGCGGGCGAAGTGGAAGTCGTCCGGTTTGATCGCCGCCGCGACCTGTGCCAGGTCCAGCGAGCCATCGGCCTGCACTTCCAGCGGCTGCGGCTGGATCGAGCCGAGCACCGCTGCGCCGCCACCTTCGTACTTATAGGTGTGGGCCTGCTGGCCGACGATGTACTCGTCACCGCGCTCGCAGTGGGCCATCAACCCCAGCAGATTGCTCATGGTCCCGGTCGGCACGAACAGCGCCGCGGCAAACCCCAGGCGCTTGGCCAGTTCGGCCTCCAGCTGATTGACCGTCGGATCTTCGCCATACACGTCGTCGCCGGTGGCGGCTTTGGCCATCGCGTCCAGCATGCCGGCGCAAGGTTGGGTGACGGTGTCGCTGCGAAGATCGATAACGCTCATGAATCTGGCCTCGGTAAGCAGGGGAAATCCCTTTCAGGAAAGAATTACTGCGGGCATGGCTACGATTAATCAACCCTTGCGTAGGAAAAGGCCGATTAAAACAACGGAAAAGTCGATGACAATCATCCAAAAGGGGTCATGCGCATATCGGAAATATGTGATAAAAACGCTGCGCCGCCAAACATTCCGGCGGCAAAAAACGTTCTCAGGGCGGGGTGCAACTCCCCACCGGCGGTAATTGCGCGCAATGCGCATAGCCCGCGAGCGCTTGATGGCAGCACGGCTTCGGCGGTGCCTGACAGCAAGGTCAGCAGACCCGGTGTGATCCCGGGGCCGACGGTCATAGTCCGGATGAAGAGAGAACGGGATTGACATTTAGAGGGCCGACCGCCGGCATTCGTGCGAGCGGGCGTACCCTCAGATCCCCTTCGATTCATAACGCCCTGTTTTTCACACAAACAGGAGTCAGAACATGCAACCCACCGCAATTGACAGCAAAAGCAAACACCATCACGGCGAGCGCGTCGCGTTCATCCAGGCCTGCTGGCACAAGGAAATCGTCGATCAGAGCCGTAAAGGTTTCCTCGCCGAAATGATTGCCCAGGGTTATCAGGAGTCCGACATCGACTTCTTCGAAGTCGGCGGCGCCTTCGAAATGCCCCTGCACGCCAAGTTGCTGGCCAAGACCGGTCGTTATGCCGGCATCGTCGCGGCCGCCCTGGTGGTGGACGGCGGGATCTACCGTCACGAGTTCGTCGCCCAATCGGTGGTCAGCGGCCTGATGCAGGTTCAACTGGAAACCGAAGTGCCGGTGTTCTCGGTGTCCCTGACCCCGCACCACTTCCATGCCGGCGAAGAGCACCAGAAGTTCTTCTTCGAGCATTTCGTGCATAAAGGCCAGGAAGCGGCGAAGACCTGTGCGGATACGCTGATGAAAATCCGTGCGCTGCGCCGCACTGAACCGCGCGCGGTAGCCATCTAAATACAAAACCTTGTAGGAGCGAGCCTGCTCGCGATGAACCCGAGAGCGCCGCGGGGAGCCAGGCTTCCCGCGTAATCGTTGACGACCATCGCGAGCAGGCTCGCTCCTACAGAGGTTAGAGGCTGGCCTCAGGCGAGGTTTTCGTCGGTGGTCGGCACGACCAGGATGCCGGCACGCAAACCATTCTTCACCCTGGGGTTCGGGAAGATGATCCGGGCGCCCTCCTCCTCGATGATCCAGCGGGTGTTGGCGATGTCTTCCGCCAGCAGGTAACCCACTTCCAGCTCCGAGAAGTTCTCGACGTCCACCGGCAGGTTGAGGCGAAAGCTGTCGCTGTGCTTGATGATTTCCCGCGCCACGCTGTACAGCTGCAAACCGTCCAGTGCCGCTTCAGTCAGTTCCGGCTCGGTGCCTTCAATGATCTGCTTGAGGCGCGCCTCCAGCAGCGACACGTTGACCCCGGCGTTCTGCCCGAACGGCCGCGCCTTGCCCAATTCCAGGGTGAAGGCCTCGGCACCGAGCTTGTCGTAGGTGTAGGCGCTGAACACGATGGACGGCTTGTTCTGCAACAACACCGCTTCCATGCCGGCGGCACGCAGGCGCGCCAGTTCCTGGCGCGAATGCTGGCGGTCTTCTTTCCACGGGTACAGGGCGAACTGCTCGATTTTCGAGCCGCGAATCGCCGTATGCAGGTCGTAGTGCAAGCGCTGACGGTCCGGCAGGCTGAAAAAACTGGCCGCCAAACGCTCCAGCTCACAGGCGCGCAAGGCTTCGGAGCCGCTGCTTTGTTCGTGACGGCCGTTGAACAGCCGATTGACGTCCTGCTCGACAAAGCGCTCGCCTTTGCGAATCGCTTCGGGGTTGCCGAACAGGAACAGAATACGTGCTCGCGGCTTCAGGTCGCCGCGGGCAATGTCGTGCAACAGGCGATCGAGCAACTCGATCGGCGCTGTTTCGTTGCCGTGGATCCCCGCCGACAGCAGCAGGTCCAGGCCATTGTCACGCGCTTCAGGTGGCCGGACTTCCAGCGCACCTTCGCTCAACCAGCGCATGCGCACGCCTTCGACAGTCAGTTGAGTCTTCTCCGCCGGTTCGCGGCCGGCGAGGGTCAGTTCAAGCAGTTTGCCGAGGGCGAGCATAGAGCGGTTTCCTTAGTGATCGTGGTTGCAGTCCGGGCCGTGAACGTGGTCCTCATCGTCGGTGAGGTCAGCCGGTTCCATCTCCAGTTGCAGACTTACCAGATTAGTCGCCAATGGGCGCAGCAGCAGGTTGGCGTATTCGGCATCGCCTTCTTCGACGTCCACGCCGATCAGCAACTGGCCACGGCCGTCCTGCTGGATCCACAGCTCTTTGCCTTGCCACAGGACCGCGACGCGGGTGCAGGACGTCTCCAGTTGCGTGCCGTCGGTGTCTTCAAGGATCAGCTGCAGGGTATCGCTCATGTCTTTACGCTCTCGTTTGAGATGAAGCGACGCGCTGCCATCCGGGGCAGCGCGTCGTCGATCAATTGATCTGGAATGGATAAACCGCGCCCAGTTTAAGGATTTGCGTCAGTTCATCCAGTGCCGTCCGGCACTCAAGCAACAATTGCGGGTCCGCCAGATCGTTTTCGGTCATGCGGTCGCGGTAGTGCTTCTCGACCCATTCGGTCAGAGTGCCGTACAACGGTGCCGTCATGATAACCCCTGGGTTGACGGCCGCCAGCTCGGTTTCGTTGAGTGCGACGCGCAACCGCAGGCAAGCCGGGCCTCCGCCGTTCTGCATGCTCTGCTTGAGATCGAAGACTTTCACTTCGCGGATCAGCCCGCCGGAGCTGGTCAAACCCTGCAAGTATTGCCAGACACGCTCGTTGCCACGGCATTCTTCCGGCACGATCAACAGCATGGAGCCGTCAGGACGCGACAGCAGTTGGCTATTGAACAGGTAGGAACGAACCGCGTCTTCCACACTGACTGCGGAACGCGGTACGCAGACTGACTGAAATTTCCCACCGACCTTGGCGAGTTTGCTCTGCAGCTCGGCCAGCATCTTCTCGGTCTCGAGGAACGCGTCCTCGTGATAGAACAGCACTTCGCCGTTGCCGACCGCGATCACGTCGTTGTGGAACACGCCCTGATCGATCACCGAAGGGTTCTGCTGGGCGTAGACCACGCCGTCATCGCTCAAGCCGTGCAGACGGGCAACCGCCTGGGACGCTTCGAGGGTCTGGCGCGCCGGGTACTTCTGCGGAGCCGGGTAGCGGGTGTCGAACGCGCTGCGGCCGAACACGAAGAACTCGACACCGGCTTCGCCGTATTCACGGCAGAAACGCGTGTGGTTGGCCGCACCTTCGTCACCGAACTGTGCCACGGCCGGCAAAGCGGCATGGTGGGCGAAGTGTTTCTGGTCAGCGAACATCGCACCCAGCACACGGCTGGTGGTCGGGTGTTCGATGCTGCGGTGATATTTGCAGTTGAGGTTGGCAGCGGTGAAATGCACGCGGCCGTCAGCGGTGTCAGCGCTCGGGCTGACCGTGGCGGCGTTGGCCACCCACATGCTCGAGGCCGAGCAACTGGCTACCAGCAGCGGCATCGCGTCTTTGGCAGCGCGCTCGATCACTTGAGCGTCGGTGCCGCCAAAGCCCAGGCGACGCAGTGCGGCCACATCCGGGCGCTCCTGCGGTGCCAGCACGCCTTGCTGGAAACCCATTTCCATCAGCGCTTTCATCTTCGCCAGGCCCTGCAGCGCAGCTTCCTTGGGGTTGGAAGACTGCTGGCTGTTGCTCTGGGACGCGACGTTGCCGTAGGACAGGCCGCCGTAGTTATGGGTCGGCCCCACTAGACCGTCAAAATTGACTTCATAGGATTTCATCAGCGAGGCTCCACGAGAATCTGTTGTTATAGGCATCGAGTAACAATTGATTTAGACCGAGGCGCGGCCTTCGCGGGCAAGCCCGCTCCCACAGGTTCAGCAGTGTTCACAAATTTTGTGTTCGACGCAGTCCTTGTGGGAGCGGGCTTGCCCGCGAATGGGCGCTACGCCATTTTCACGCCTGGCGTCAGAGCCGCAGGCAACACCAGGCTCGGCGTTTCCAGCGAGGCCACCGGGTACGCGCAGTAATCCGCAGCGTAGTAGGCGCTGGCGCGATGGTTGCCCGAGGCGCCGACGCCGCCGAATGGCGCGCTGCTCGCGGCACCGGTCAGTTGCTTGTTCCAGTTGACGATACCGGCACGGCTTTCCAGCCAGAATTGCTGGTAACGCGCTTCGGAGTCCGACAGCAGACCGGCAGCCAAGCCGTACGCGGTGTCGTTGGCTTCAGCGATCGCCGCTTCAAAATCAGCGTAGCGGATCACTTGCAGCAACGGGCCGAACAGCTCTTCGTCAGGACGATCGGCAACGGCGGTCACGTCCAGGATGCCAGGGGTCAGCAAGGCCGACTGAGCCTGAGGCTGGGTCATTTCCAGCAATGCCACGGCGCCATTGGCCAGCAAGTGTTGCTGGGCATCCATCAGCGCTTTTGCCGCACCGAGGGAAACCACCGAGCCCATGAATGGCGCCGGCTGTTGATCGAAGGCACCGACTTCAATTGTCGCGCTGACGGCCACCAGGCGCGCCAGCAGCGAGTCGCCCCAGGCACCCTGCGGCACCAGCAAGCGGCGGGCACAGGTGCAACGTTGGCCGGCGGAGATGAAGGCCGACTGAATGATGGTGTACACGGCGGCATCGAGGTCGGCGACCTGATCGACCACCAGTGGGTTGTTACCGCCCATCTCCAGCGCGAGGATCTTGTCCGGACGACCGGCGAATTGCTGGTGCAGGTGATTGCCGGTGCGGCTGGAACCGGTGAAGAACAGCCCGTCGATGCCCGGGTTCGCCGCCAGGGCGATACCGGTTTCGCGAGCGCCTTGCAGCAGGTTCAACACGCCCGCCGGCAGACCGGCCTCGATCCAGCACTTGACCGTCAGCTCAGCCACTTTCGGTGTCAGCTCGCTTGGCTTGAACAGCACGCTGTTACCGGCCAGCAGTGCCGGCACGATGTGGCCGTTCGGCAAGTGGCCCGGGAAGTTGTAAGGACCAAACACCGCGACTACACCGTGAGGCTTGTGGCGCAGCACAGCGGTGGCGTCGCCCAGCGGGCCGCTCTTCTCGCCGGTACGTTCGCGGTAGCTCTGCACCGAGATGGCGATCTTGTTGACCATGCTGGTGACTTCGGTCGCCGCTTCCCACAGGGGTTTGCCGGTTTCTTCGCCGATGGTGCGGGCCAGTTCGTCCGCATGATTCTTCAGCGCAGCAGCAAAGGCCTCCAGCACTGAGATACGCTCTTCCAGGGTACGCCGCGCCCAGCCCGGGAACGCCTGACGCGCCGCCTGCACAGCCGACTCGACCTGAGTGGCGGTGGCACCGACGCCGGACCACAGCACCTGCTGGGTCACCGGGTTCAGCGATTCGAAGGCTTCGCCCTGACCGGTCAGCCATTCACCTGCAATGTAAAGCGACTTCATTATTTCGACTCCCGAGCTGCGGACAACGCCACGGCGCGCACTTGATCGCCAGCGTTGAGTTGAAGACGTTTGGCGGTCTGCTGATCGACCACCAGGGTGCCGGCGGCCAGACGAGCCGGTGCAGCAGTGATGCGGCAGTCTTCGCGCTTGCGGTTGTGGATGATGAATGGCGTGGCGTCGTCACCCGGCGTGCCGACGGCCAGCACCAGCGCCTGGCTGTCGCGTACCGCACGGATCTTGCCGGTTTCGCATTCGATGGCCGGGCCTGCGTCGAAGATGTCGACGTAGCCCTGGTAGCTGAAACCTTCGCTCTTGAGCATGGCCAGCGCCGGCTCGGTGTCCGGGTGAACCTGACCGATCACGTTGCGCGCATCCGGCGACAGGAAGCAGGTGTACAGCGGGAATTTCGGCATCAGTTCGGCGATGAACGCCTTGTTGCCCACGCCGGTCA
Organism: Pseudomonas sp. GM33; assembly: GCF_000282295.1. Classification (NCBI taxonomy): domain Bacteria; kingdom Pseudomonadati; phylum Pseudomonadota; class Gammaproteobacteria; order Pseudomonadales; family Pseudomonadaceae; genus Pseudomonas; species Pseudomonas sp. GM33. Next base: position 14,423 of record NZ_AKJO01000023.1, on the reverse strand, counting down.
GGTAATCGGCCTGGCTGAATTCCATCTTGAAGAAATGACGCCCCAGGCTTTCCCAGAATGGCGAACGCCCGGCTTCGTCGGAAACACCGCGCATTTCGGCGATGATCTTGTTGCCGAACAGTTGCGGGAATTCGGCGATGAACAGCATCCGCGCCTTGGACAGCATGCGACCGTTGAGGCCGCTGCGGTAATCGGCGTGCAGGAACAGCGAGCACAGCTCGGAGTTGCCGGTCAGGTCGTTGGCCAGGAACAGCGTCGGGATTTCGCGATAGATGTTCAGCTCTTGGGAAGCGCTGACCGTCAGACCGACCCGGAAGTTGTACCAGGGCTCTCGCAGGCCGACGGCGCCGGCAATGGCGGAAATGCCCACCACGCGACCGTCGTCGTCTTCGAGCACGAACAGGTAGTCCGCATCGCCCCGCCCGGCTTCGCCGCGAAAGGTCTTCTCGGCCCAGCCGACCCGATGGGCCAGACGTTCTTCGTTGGCCGGCAAGGTGGTCAGGCCGGTGCCGGTGCTGCGGGCCAGGTCGATCAGAGCGGGTAAATCGCTGCTGCGTACGGGACGAACGATCATGCTATCTCCTCAAACGGGCCGCTTGCGCCACCCGTGAAACTCGCTGCTTTACTTAGCATTCACTCTTTATAGGCATAGCAGCAGGTGTTAAACCGCCACCAGGCGCACGCTGGCACCTTCACCGACGCCCAGGGCTTCGGCCGCTTCCAGGTCCAGGGTCACCGGTTTACCCGGCGCGTAGTCAAGCTCGAGCATGACTGCGCGGTAGTCCTGCAACTGGGCGTTAGCCACCAGGTACTGGCGACCGACACCTTTGACCGGCTCGCCGATCTTCACCGGCACTACGCGGCTCTGGGCGATCGAACGGATCCCCGAGACGCGGGCATGCAGGGTCGGGCCGCCGTCGAAAATGTCGATGTAGTGATCGGTCTCGAAGCCTTCGCGCATCAGGATGTCGAAGGTGATCTGCGCCCGCGGGTGCACCTGGCCCATCGCTTCTTGCGCGGAGTCCGGCAGCAGGGGCACGTAGATCGGGTAATGCGGCATCAGTTCGGCGAGGAACGTACGGCTCTTCAGGCCGCACAAACGCTCGGCTTCAGCGTAGTTGAGGTCGAAAAAGTTGCGCCCGATGGCATCCCAGAATGGCGAGTCGCCGTTTTCATCGCTGTAACCGACGATCTCGGTCACCACGGAATCGGCAAAACGCTCCGGATGGCTGGCCACGAACAGCAAGCGGCCACGGGAGTTGAGCTCCGACCACGGCGAACCCACCAGATCGCGCTGCACGTAGAAACTGGTCAGCAAGCTGTTGCCGGTCAGGTCGTGGCACTGGGAGAGCACGTGGATCTTGTTGTGAATCTTCAGCTCGCGCGAAGCGTGCACGAAGGTTTCGTTGCGAAAGCTGTAGAACGGCTCGGAGTAACCGGCCGACGCCACGATGGCCGAGCAACCGACCAGCTTGCCGGTGGCACTGTCTTCGAGGACGAAGAAATAGCTTTCCTCACCGTTGAAGCTCACTTCGGCGGCGAACGAGGCTTCGCTTGCCGCGATCTTGTCGCTCAGGCGCTCAACGTCATCCGGCAAGGAAGTGACACCAATCGGACTGTCCGCAGCCAGACGCTGTACCTCGCCCAGATCAGCCATTTGCGCGGGGCGCATCACCAGCATGGTGTCACTCCTTAATCTCAGAACTTACAGAAGAAAAATCCCGGGCCTACACAGAGATCAGTGTGGGAGCGGGCTTGCTCGCGAAAGCGGTGGGTCAGACAGTAAAAATGTTGACTGATACACCGCTTTCGCGAGCAAGCCCGCTCCCACATTTGATCGTGCCCGGCATCAAAATTGGGTTCGACGCCTGAACGGTCAGGCGTCGAAGGGTCTATCAGGCTTGCGTCAGTTTTGCCGCGGCACGTTCGAAGCGGTCCAGGCCAGCATCGATATCGGCGTCTTCCACCACCAGGCTTGGCGCGAAACGCACCACGTCCGGGCCGGCTTGCAGGACCATCAAGCCTTCTTTTTCAGCGGCGTTGAAGATGTCCTTGGCCTTGCCTTTCCACGCATCGCTCAACACGCAGCCGATCAACAGGCCCATGCCACGGACCTTGGTGAACAGGCCGTATTTTTCGCCGATCTGCTCAAGGCGCGCCTTGAACTTGTCGTGCTTGGCCTTGACGCCGGCCAGCACCTCAGGGGTGTTGATCACGTCGATCACGGCTTCCGCGACCGCACACGCCAGCGGGTTGCCGCCGTAGGTGGTGCCGTGGGTGCCGACGACCAGGTGCTTGGCCAGGTCTTCGGTGGTCAGCATGGCGGCGATCGGGAAACCACCGCCCAGGCTCTTGGCGCTGGTCAGGATGTCCGGAGTCACGCCGTAATGCTGGTAGGCGAACAGGTGACCAGTGCGGCCCATGCCGGTTTGCACTTCGTCGAAGATCAGCAATGCGTTGTGCGCGGTGCACAGTTCGCGGGCACCTTGCAGGTATTCGAGTTCAGCCGGGATGACACCGCTTTCGCCCTGGATCGGCTCCAGCACCACAGCGCAAGTCTTGTCGGAAATGGCGGCTTTCAGCGCGGCCAGATCGTTGTACGGCACATGGGTGATGCCGGTGATCTTCGGACCGAAGCCATCGGAGTACTTCGACTGGCCACCGACGTTCACGGTGAACAGGGTACGGCCGTGGAAGCTGTTGAGCGCGGCGATGATCTCGTACTTCTCGCTGCCGAAACGGTCGAAACCGACACGACGGGCCAGCTTGAAGGCGGCCTCGTTGGCTTCGGCGCCGGAGTTGCAGAAGAAGGCGCGGTCGGCAAAGGTGGCGTCGACCAGCTTGTGCGCCAGGCGCAGGGCCGGCTCATTGGTGAACACGTTGGACACGTGCCACAGCTTGTTCGCCTGCTCGGTCAAGGCACCGACCAGCGCCGGATGTGCGTGGCCCAATACGTTAACGGCAATCCCGCCGGCGAAGTCGATCAGCTCGCGACCGGACTGGTCCCAGACGCGGGAACCGGCGCCACGCACAGGAATGAATGCGGCAGGCGCATAGTTGGGAACCATTACCTGATCGAAATCGGCGCGTTGTACCGCAGCGTGCTCAACGGACATCGGAGTCTCCTGAAGAGAAAACACTCGCCTGAAACTGGCGAGCTTGGTGAGGATTGTAAGGACAGTTTTCAGCCCGGCCTTGCCGCCAAGCGACAACTTCTTATAGCGCAAACCCCGGATTTTCCCGGGTTTACGGCAATGCGACATATAGGGTCGCAAAGGCGCAGTTTAACTGGCGACGGACGTTTGCGGCAGGTCACTGTGTTGTAACCCATGCCGTTTCCATGAATGCGGTAGATATGTACCGCGCGTCGTCTTCGATTACGGGTTTTCCTGACGGTCTATCAACCGCGATGGTGGACCTATCCCCATGAATACCGAAAATCCCGACATCCCTGAGACTTTCAGGCCCGACGCGCATTACCAGCATCTGATGAACGTCATTCCACCCTGGCTTCGCCAAACCACGCCAAAACGGCGTGAAGCGCTGCGCAACATCAAACCGGTGTTGCCCACCCCCATCAGGGATGCACCTAAAGATCAGCACGCCGAACTCGGTCGACTCATTACCCGGCAGACGACAAGCCAGAACCGGGTCGATCAGGCCCTGGCGAATCTGCTGAACCCCGCAGCCTTCGCCGAACCCATGCTCAAGGGCGCACTCAAGACACGTTTCGGCCTGGAAGTGGACGTCAGTAAAATCTTTCTGCGCCTTTATATTCCCGCGCACATCCCCTGGCTGCGCCTGAAGTCCGGAGCCGCGCGCACCTGGACCGTGTCGTTGCTGGACGCTGCGCTGCACAACTTCGAAAGCGCCGAAACCGAAGCTGACGCCTTTGAACCCGCCTCGACTTACATCACTGCGCCCTCTTCCACCGGGCAATTCAGCACCCTGCCACAGATTCTGGCGAAGATGCCCATCACGGCGTTCACCCAACTATGCCGCGAACTCGACATTGGCGAGCGCTATAAAAAGTACCTGGAAGACAACCTTGGCATCAGCAACCCGGTCGCTGCGGCGATCCTGCAACCGAAAATTCGCGAAAGCCAAAAAACCGCACTGACCGCTGCCCTGCAGATGGCGCAGATGCAAAACCTGCTGACCGGCGACGTTCATCAGCCGCTCCTTCGCCTGCTCTCCGATGGCCACGACCAATCCTGGCAATGCCATGAACTGACGATCATGAATGCCCGCCTGACCGGCATCGTGCTGTTCGCCCCGGAACTTGAGCGCGCCCGCGAAGCGGTCCGGGTAGTGGTCTACATTCCTGACGACCCGGAACATCCCATCAAGCAATACCCCTCATCGGCGGCATTCGCCAAGGAACTGAGCCAGCGCCTGCGGGGGCCCGACTATCAACAGTTTTTCAGTCGTTTTATCAATCATGAAGACCGCGGTTACTTCTTCGCCGAGCTGAACAACCGCCTCGACCCCATCACCTGGCAACCGGTCCCACCCGGCGATCCACGGCCGACCTGGAGAGAAACCCCCAACCAGCGTCCCGACCTGCAAATGGCAGCAACGCCGATCAGAGGCGACCTGTGGGTTCATCTCTATCAACGCAAACTCGACAAGATCCTCAATGACGCGCGCGTGATTGCAGTGTCGACGGCCACGGTCGACCGCAAGGCCCGATGGGCGTTATGGGACTCCTTCACGGAAATCGCCTCGGCGCTGCTGAACATCGCAGCCTTCATTGCGTTGCCGTTCGTCCCGTTCCTTGGCGAGCTGATGCTGGCTTACACGGCCTATCAGCTGCTGGATGACACCTTCGAAGCTGTTGTCGACTGGGCAGAAGGCCTGACCAACGAAGCCTTCGAGCATTTCATGGGAATGGTTGAATCTGCTGTGCAGCTGGGCACTTTCGCGGCAGGCGGCATGATCGCCGTCAGCGAATTTCGCGCGGTCCTGCCCCGGGAGGTCGTGCAATTCATTGACCGCTTCAACGCCGTGAAACGCCCCAATGGCGAAACCCGCTACTGGAAGCCCGACCTGACGCCTTACGAACAAACCGTCGCGATCCCCAACGACGCGAAACCCGACTCGATGGGACTGCACATCCATCAAGGCAAAACCCTGCTGCCCCTGGACAACAGCCGTTACGCCGTGACCGAAGATCCGTGGACCGGGCGCCATCGCATCCAGCATCCCACGCGTCCCGAAGCTTACCAACCCGACCTCAGGCACAACGGAAAAGGGGCCTGGCACACCGAACTCGAGCAGCCACTGACCTGGGACCAGGCCACCCTGCTGCGACGTATCGGTCCGGACATGCAGCGTTTTTCCGAGCGCGAACGCGAGCGCATCCTCAGCATCAGCGGCTGTCACGAAAACGCCTTGCGCAAGATGCATGTCGACGCCGAACAGGTACCGCCGCTGCTGGCCGATACCCTCAAACGCTTCATGATTGATCAGGACTTGCAGATCTTCATTGATCAAATCGGCAGCGATCGTGCGGACGATTACCTGAAGGCTGATCCGCTGATGCAACTGGAACTGCTCTGCGACTACGGTAACTGGCCAGCGGACAAGGGGCTGCGACTGGTCGACGCAACAGGAGAAACCCTCTGGGAGCGCGGCATGGGCAACCAGGTCGTGGTGCAGATCAACCTGGCGCAACTGGACGATGGCGACCTGATCAACACCCTGTTGCAACACCTCGACAACACCGACGCACGCTCAGTGCGCCGCTACCTGACAACGCTTGCCGCCGACAAACGGGAAACCCTCTTCAGCCAGCGCTACCGCAAAATCGAACAAGGTGCGCTCCCCTTGGTGCAGCGCATTATCGACAGCGAGCCCGGTTTGCCAACCAGCCTCGCCGAAGCACTGCTCGACAGCGCCAGTGCCGCTGAACGCGAGCAACTGGAGCGCGGAGCATTGTCCAAACGCCTCACGGAACTGGCACAGGAGGCCGGCCTGCAAGTGCGCGTCACTCGCGCTTATGAAGGGCTCGACCTGTACTCGACGCGCAACCATCTCGATACCGATCGCCTGGCGTTACACACGCTGGAACGCTTGCCTGGCTGGTCGGGACAACTGCGCTTGGAAATCCGCCAATACACCCACAATGGACCGCTTATCGACAGCATTGGCGAGCTGGATTCGCACGTGCGCAAGGTGCTGGTGCTGACCGATGAAGGGGGTTATCAGGCCTACGACGACGCCGGTGAACAACTCAGTGGCACCGACTCCCTCTATTCCAGCCTGTTACAGGCACTGCCCGACAGCGAGCGAATCGCCCTGAACATCAACATCGGTGAGGGCGAAAGGCTCAAGCAGCTGATTCGCACCCACGCTCTCACTCGTGAAACATTGCGTGCGCTTCTGGCGCAACGGCCCAATCTCAAGCCTGCCTACAATCCGGCGGTGATGCGTTTGCTGGGCGGGGGCGATGGTTATCACCGGATGCCGGTCAATACCCCTTCATTACAAAACCACATCTATCGGCTGTTTCCCCATCTGAGCCCAGAGGAACTGCAAGCCTTTGCCGCACGATTGCAAGGCAATCCCGGCGGACCGCGCGCAGAACTCCAGCGCCTGTTTAACCAACACGCGCAATTGTTTGAGCAATTGAGCGCCTGGCGCGATGAGATCCCGCTGCATGTTCCGGGTACGCAAACCCGCTTGAGCATCGAGCAGCTCGCCAGTCAACGGCTTGCGCGTCGGCAAATGACAGCCAGTTTGCTCGACGGCTGGCGGCGTCAGGCCACCTACGACAGCGCCCATGGCGTACCGGCCTCCTTTGAGTTTTCCCAGCCGGTTGTTGGCGAGCTGCCAAAGCTGAGCGTCGATTTCCCTCAGGTGCGCAGCGTGGCGCTTGAAGGTCATCGTGCCACCCGTGGTGTGAATGATTTTTTGAAGGGGTTTTCCAGTCTCAACCGCCTGGCGCTACGCAACTTCGAACTGGGGCAGTTGCCGGACGCCATTGCCCAATGGCCCCAACTCGACGCACTCATCCTCAGCGACTGCGCCGTGACCCTCACAGAACAGAGTCGCGCCACCCTGTCTGGCCTGAATCAATTGACTGCGCTCGACCTGTATAAAAACCCGCTCGGTGAGTGCCCTTCCCTGGCAAACATGCCGAAGCTGAACTACGTCGATCTTTCCGGTACCGGAATTACCCGCATTCCCGACGGCCTGGTGAATCACCCGAGCATTCGAACCGCCATTTTGAATGACAACCAGATCACCGAATTGCCCACCACCCTCTTCGACCTGCCCGGCAACATCACCGAGGGATTTGATTTTGGCAACAACCCTCTGTCCCCGAGCACCCGGGAACACATCAAGCGTCACTACCAGCGAACCGAAATGGATTTTGGAGTCCATGCCGATCAGGTCGATATCGATCGCGTCAAAGCCCTCTACCCAAGTCTGGATAATGAAGAGGCCAGCGACTTCGTCTATCGCTTACCCGGCACCCTCGCAGAGGGTCGAGCCGACCTGACCCGTCGCGAGCTCGAACTCACCCGACTCGGTACCGAGCTGAGCCGGTGGACGGCCGATGTGCCCGGCACCCATTCCGTTACTGGCGCCCCGCTGACGGCCGACGAGCTGTTTGCCGAGCACGTCAAAAGAGACGAATTCAAAAAAAACCTGGAACGTTGCTGGCGCCAGATTCCCATCGAAAACATTGCCGTGGGTGAGTACGGATTCGTCTCACACCTGGCAATCATGGGTGACCTGCCGACGCTGTCAGCCGACTTCAGTCATGTGCCCGAAATGTACCTGACGACCACCCATGGCATTGCACCAGGACTTGGCCGGTTCCTGGACAGTTTTGCCAACCTGGACACCCTGACCATACGGGGATACCAACTGGGCAACCTTCCAGAAGCCATCTTCAGAATGGGCAGGTTATCGGTGCTGAGCTTGTCGGAGTGTGGCATTACGCTGACTCCGGAAACCGTAGAGGCCCTGGCGGGCATGGAGCACCTTGACCACTTGAGTCTGCGGGACAATCCACTCGGTCCAAGCCCTGACCTTAGCCATATGACAGAAATATCCTCACTGGACTTGAGCCACACGGGCATCACTGAAATACCCAAGGGAGTGCTGAGCATCACGACCTGGACCGACGTCGACCTGAGCTTCAACGCCATTACCGAGATGCCGCCCGAACTCATGGAGGTCGACCCAGGTGTCGGAGAAAGCTTTGAATTCAGCGGCAACCCGTTCAATGCGCAAAGCTTGCAACGCATCGCTGCGTACTTTCGCGCAACCGATAATGATCTGGGTATCGACGAGATAGCCGACATGCCGGTGCCAGAGGATGGGGCGCCCGACACCGACATTGAGGACTGAGTACTGGCTACCCGCGTTCCGGTGGCACCGATGACAATTCGAACGGGCTGCTGCTGCGCCGCTGGTTGCGATCTTCCCGCGGCGTGGCACCGAAGAAGTTGCGATAGGCGCTGGAGAAGTGCGGCCCCGAGGAGAAGCCACAGGACAGGCCGATCTGGATGATCGACTTGCTGGTTTGCATCAACATCTGCCGGGCCTTGTTCAGACGCAGCTCCAGGTAGTACTGGCTCGGCACACGGTTGAGGTATTGCTTGAAGATCCGCTCCAGCTGCCGACGGGACACGCACACGTGCTGGGCGATTTCGTCGGTGGTTAGCGGCTCTTCGATGTTGGCTTCCATGAGCAACACGGCTTGCGTCAGCTTCGGATGGCTGGAGCCGAGACGGTTCTGCAACGGGATACGCTGGCGCTCGCCGCCCTCGCGGATGCGCTCGACCACCAGTTCTTCGGAGACCGCACCCGCCAGCTCTGCACCATGGTCGCGGGCCAACACGGCCAGCAACAGGTCGAGCACCGACATGCCGCCGCACGCAGTCAGGCGATCGCGATCCCAGTCGAACAGGTGGCTGGTGGCGATGACCTTGGGGAAACGTTCGGCGAAATCGTCCTGCCAGCGCCAATGCACGGCCGCGCGATAACCGTCGAGCAAACCGAGTTGCGCCAAGGGGTACACTCCGGCCGACAGACCGCCGATCACACAACCGGAGCGCACCAGCTGTTTGAGCGCACTGCTGAGCGCCGGCGCCAGTGCGGTCGGCGGCTCGTCAGCGAGCAGGAACAATTTCTGGAAGTTTTCCAGCTTGCCGGTCCACGCCTCACCCGGCAATTGCCAGGCGCTGTCGGCCGCGGCGTCTGTAATGGCTTCGGCCTGCAGGAACGACAATTCGTAAACCACGTCCGGATGCACACGCTGGGCAACACGCAAGGCCTCCTCAGCCAGCGCAAGCGTCAGTGCTTTAGTGCTGGGCCAAATCAGGAAACCAATTCGATGGGCAGTCATGGTGGGCAATCCGAAGCGAAGAACAGAGATGAAGGCATGGGCCAATGCTAGCCCGTAAATGAACGCAAATCTCGAAACCAACCGAGATCAAACACAGGAGCCGCCTGCCACCCCACCCTGTAGGAGCTGCCGAAGGCTGCGATCTTTTGATCCTGGTTTTTCAAGATCAAAAGATCGCAGCCTTCGGCAGCTCCTACACAGGGGATCGGGGCCGGCCTCTAAACGGCGAAGCATGCACTATTCAGGTGCACAACGGCAGTCCTGATTACTTCAAGCTGCCGGACAGGAACTGCTGCAGACGCTCCGATTGCGGGTTCACCAGCACTTCGCGCGGGTTGCCGCTTTCTTCGACCACACCTTTGTGCAGGAACACCAGCTGGTTCGACACTTCACGGGCGAAGCCCATTTCGTGCGTCACCACGACCATGGTCCGGCCTTCCTGGGCCAGGGCCTGCATGACTTTCAACACGTCGCCCACCAACTCCGGGTCGAGGGCCGAGGTCGGTTCGTCGAACAGCATCACCTCAGGTTCCATCGCCAGTGCACGGGCAATCGCCACGCGCTGCTGCTCGCCGCCGGACATGTGGCCCGGGTAAGCATCTTTGCGATGGGCCACGCCGACCTTGTTCAGGTAGTGCTCGGCTTTTTCCCGGGCTTCTGCCTTGGACACGCCGAGCACGTGCACCGGCGCTTCCATGATGTTTTCCAGCGCGGTCATGTGCGACCACAGGTTGAAATGCTGGAACACCATCGACAGGCGCGAACGCATGCGTTGCAGCTGTTTCGGGTCGGCGGCTTTCAACGCGCCGTCCTTGTTCGCCACCAGCTTCAACTCTTCGTTGTTGAGCAGGATCTTGCCCGCGTGCGGCTGCTCCAGCAGGTTGATGCAGCGCAGGAAGGTACTTTTGCCGGAGCCACTGGAGCCGATGATGCTGATCACATCGCCGGCTGCCGCTTTCAGGGACACGCCCTTGAGCACTTCGTGACTGCCATAGCGTTTATGCAGGTCTTGGACTTCAAGTTTGTACATGCGGTCGGTTCTCACAAAAACAGTCAGTCAGTCGTTGAGCAAGCGCCCGTGACGCAGCGCTTCGCGCCCCGCCACCTTGGCCAGCCAGAAACCGGGTTGGGCATAACGCAGCCGTTCAATGGCAAACAGCACCCCGGACGTACCAGCACACACCGTGCTGACCCGATCCGCCAACGGATCGATCACTTCAAAAATCTCATCGCCCGCTTCAACCCACTCACCGGGCTTACGCAGGAAACTCACCACACCGGGGGGTGGTGCCAACAACAATTCAGTGCCTTCGAACGGCATGCCCTCGCAAGGCTCTTGCGCAGCTTTTGGCCATTCACCGCCAATCAGGCCTTGCTCGGCGAGGAACGCCAGAATGCCTTCGGCATAAGCCTCTGCTTCGGCGCGCCCGGTGTCGGCCTGACCACCCAATTCAATGGTAGTCGCCAGGCAGGCCAGCGGAATTTGCGCCTGCGGGAACAGACGCGACAGGCGCAACCACGGCAACGAACAGGCCTCGTCGAACGAACTGCCGCCGGAATCTTCCGCCAGCAAACCGACCCGCACGTTCAGGTGCGCAGCCAGCGAACGCCACTGCGGCCAGTGCTGCGGCAAGGCGTACATGTGCAGCGCCGCTTCGGCGTCGCAATGCAGATCCAGCACCACATCGGCGGTACAGGCGTGGCTGAGCAGAACGCGCTGCATGCCCTGCAACTGGCTGCTCGCCTCTGGCAAAGCGGCCAGATGATCGACCATCGCCTGACGGATCAGGCGAATGTTGGCGTGCGGATCGTCACCCAGGCTTTCTGCCAAGGCAGCCGCCACAGGTGCGCTCAACTCGACGAAATCGCGGTTGAAGTTCTTGCCGCTGCCCGCCTCGAAACGCCCTTGATGATTGCCCTGAAGCAGTTGACCCAGACCCAGTGGATTAGCCACCGGCACCAGTTCGACCACACCGCTGAGCAAGCCCTGGGCTTCGAGTTCGGCCAGACGCTTTTTCAGCTCGAACGCCGTGCGCATGCCCGGCAGCTCATCGGCGTGCAGGCTGGCCTGGATATAGGCCTTGCGCTCGCCACTGCCGAAGCGGAACACCGAAATCCGGCGTTCGCTGCCCAGGTGGCTCCACGGCAAAGCATGATCGATGCGTTCCATATCAGTGCTTCCGCGGGGCCAGGTAGCCCAGCCAGCGGCGCTCGGCCATCTTGAACAGCTTCACCAGGATGAAGGTCAGGCACAGGTAGAACACGCCGGCGGTGATGTAGGCCTCGAACGGCAGGTAGAACTGGGCGTTGACCGTGCGCGCGGCACCGGTGATGTCGATCAGGGTCACGATGGACGCCAGACTGGTGGTCTGCAGCATCATGATCACTTCGTTGCTGTACTGCGGCAGCGCCCGGCGCAGGGCCGACGGCAGCAGGATGCGCTTGTACATCTTGAAGCGCGACATGCCCATGGCCTTGGCCGCTTCGATCTCGCCGTTCGGCGTGGCGCGCAGGCTGCCGGCGATGATCTCGGCGGTGTAGGCGCTGGTGTTGATCGCGAACGCCAGGCACGCACAGAAGGTTGCGCTGGACAGCCACGGCCAGAGGAAGCTCTCACGTACCGCTTCGAACTGCGCCAGCCCGTAGTAGATCAGAAACAGCTGCACCAGCATCGGCGTGCCGCGGATCACGTAGGTGTAGAGCCAGGCGGACATGTTGACCACCGAGTTCTTCGAGACGCGCATCAGGCCCAGCGGCAATGCGCACAGCAAGCCGAAGAACAGCGACAGCGCGAGCAGTTTGAGGGTGGTCACCAGGCCGCCGAAGTACAGCGGCAAGGCCTCCCAAATGACGTTGTAGTCGAAGATCATAGATCAGCCGCCCTTACGCCTACCGAGTAGCGCTTCTCAAGGTGACGCAATGCCAGCAACGACACACTGGTGATCACCAGGTACATCGCCGCCACTGCGAGGAAGAAGGTGAAAGGCTCGCGGGTGGCATCGGCCGCCTGCTTGGCCTTGAACATCATGTCCTGCAGGCCCACCACCGAAATCAGCGCGGTCGCCTTGGTCAGAACCAGCCAGTTGTTGGTGAAACCCGGAATCGCCAGGCGAATCATCTGTGGCACCAACACCCGGAAGAACACCTGCAAACTGCTCATGCCGTACGCCATGCCGGCTTCGGCCTGACCTTTGGGGATCGCCATGAACGCGCCACGGAAGGTTTCCGACAGGTATGCACCGAAGATGAAGCCCAGGGTGCCGATACCGGCGGCCAACGGATTCAGGTCGATGTACTCGTCAAAACCGAGCAGCGGTGCGACGCGGTTGAGCAGGTCCTGGCCGCCGTAGAAAATCAGCAGGATCAGCACCAGATCGGGAATACCGCGGATCACCGTGGAATACAGGTCGCCCAGCCAGGCCAGCCAGCGCACCGGCGACAGACGCAGTGCCACGCCGATCAGGCCCAGAACGATGGCCAGGGCCATGGACGACAAGGCGAGCTGAAGCGTCAGCCAAGCGCCATCGAGGATGACAGCCCCGTAGCCTTTCAACATGATTCAGGTCCTCGAAAGTTGGGATGAAAAAATGGCGCAAACCTCAGAGATCCTGCTGCTTGCGCCATTTCGGACTTGTCGCCGGGGCGTGTTACTTGCCGTAGATATCGAAGGCGAAGTACTTGTCCTGGATTTGCTTGTACTTGCCGTTCTCGCGAATGGCGGCGATGGCGGCGTTGAGCTTGTCCAGCTCAGCCTTGTCGCCCTTGCGCACCGCGATGCCTACGCCGTCGCCGAAGTATTTGACGTCGGTGAACGCAGGGCCGACGAAGGCGAAACCTTTACCGGCGTCGGTTTTCAGGAAACCGTCATCCAGAAGCGTAGCGTCTGCCACGGTGCCGTCGAGGCGGCCGGCGGCCACGTCGAGGTAAATTTCGTTCTGCGAACCGTAAGGCTTGATCTCGGCACCCAGCGGGGCCAGGACTTCGCGGGCGAAACGCTCGTGGATCGAACCACGCTGCACGCCGATGTTCTTGCCCTTGAGCTCGGTCAGGCCGTCGCTGACCTGGGTGCCGGCCTTCATGACCAGGCGAGCCGGGGTGTTGTAGTACTTGTTGGTGAAGTCCACGGACTTCTTGCGGTCTTCAGTGATCGACATGGACGACAGGATCGCGTCGATCTTGCGCACTTTCAGTGCCGGGATCAGGCCGTCGAACTCTTGCTCGACCCACACGCACTTGACCTTCATCTCTTCGCACAAGGCGTTGCCGATGTCGTAGTCGAAACCAACGATGCTGCCGTCCGGTGCTTTGGAAGCGAACGGAGGGTAAGCCGCTTCGATACCAATTTTCAGAGGCTTTTCATCGGCGAAGGATGGCAGCGACAGCACGGACAGTGCCAGGGCGCCAAGCAGCACGAGTTTCTTCATCTTGGGACTCCATCGGTAAAGGGCAAAAACGGCAGAGTGAGCAACAGCCCAATATGCGAATGAGTGGAACCGGAAAGCAGTGCTGCGTCCTACATTGCGTGTGCGAAATTTCAACACGAGCAACGACGAGCGAGTGATCGGCATTCTAACGACAGGCCCGAGGCCGATATTTCTTCAATGCGACAACTAATTACAGAAGCACCGAGAAAGTCGCTTTAGCGCGTTGACAGCCCTGCAAAATCATGCAAGAGCAAAAGACATGGAACCGATCTATATTGCAAATTGCGGGCCTATTATTGGCAAACCCTTCTAATCCGGCAAGCGCAGCGTTGCTTCTTATTTATGAAGGGTGGTTAACAGGCGCTGGCACGGCACTTTGCGTTTCCCATCGCCCCGTATCGGAGCGAGCGGTTACACATTCAGTAACCGGAAGGGTCGCAGGTAACAGTAGGAAAGTGCCTATATGAGAAGCCGATAATTATTGGTTGAAAATCAACATCAAAAGATCGCAGCCTTCGGCAGCTCCTACAGGGGATACGGTTCCATCCACCACCGTGTATCCCTGTAGGAGCTGCCGAAGGCTGCGATCTTTTGACTTTCACCCACAAAAAAGCCCCGCCAGGCGCAATGCCGGG
>NZ_AKJO01000022.1:0-35721 GCF_000282295.1 Pseudomonas sp. GM33 | reverse complement strand
GGGGTTGCGTTAATTAGACATTATTTGCCAATACCCCGAATCACTCCCCCGCCAGCTCCCGCAGGTTCGCCAGCGTCCGGGCATCCAGTTCAATGCCATTGGCCAGCGACCTGGCGCGCTGATGATGACGCCGGTCACCCGGCAAACGCTTCAGGCCGACACCGTGCATTTGCCGCACCAGTTCCTGGCTGCGCTGGGCAAAACCTTGCCCCGCTGCCTTGTCCGGATCAATCACGATCAGCAACTGGCCCGTCCAGGGCGTCTTGGCGCCAGGGTGGTTGTTCCAGTCGAACTCGAAGGAAAAATTGCCGCCGGTCAGTGCCGCCGCGAGCAATTCGACCATCATCGACAGCGCCGAGCCCTTGTGTCCGCCAAAAGGCAGCAACGCGCCGCCCTCAAGAATCGCTTTCGGATCGGTTGTCGGCTGGCCGAGGCTGTCTACGCCCATCCCCTCCGGCAAGCGTTCGCCCTGGCGTGCGGCAATTTGCACGTCGCCATGGGCAATGGCACTGGTGGCGAGGTCGAAGACAATCGGTTCGCCGCCAGCCCGTGGTGCGGCGAAGGCAATCGGATTGGTACCGAACAGTGGTCGGTCGGCGCCGTGGGGCACCACGCAGGTCATGCTGTTGACCACGCTCAACGCCACCAGCCCTTCATACGCGAAGGGCTCGACATCCGGCCACAAGGCCGCGAAATGGTGCGAATTACGGATCGCCAGCACCGCAATGCCGGCACTTCGGGCTTTCTGCACCAGTAATTCGCGCGCCGCCGCCAGGGCCGGTTGCGCAAAACCGTTATCGGCGTCGACCCGCACAAACCCCGAAGCCACATCTTCGACCACCGGAACGGCCTGGCCATTGACCCAGCCACTTTGCAGCGTCGAAACATAACCCGGGATCCGGAACACCCCGTGACTGTGGGCGCCATCGCGCTCGGCGCCGGCGCAGTTTTGCGCCAGCACCCTGGCAACCTCGGCGGAGGTGCCATGACGCAGAAAAATCTTTTCCAGCAAAGCGCTTAGCGCTTCGAGTGACAGGTGTGACGAGACGGCAGTAGAGGCGTGATCGTGTGGCGCAGACATCTGAAGCTCCAGAATGATTATTGGAGGGAACAACAGCGTACAAAGACCCGCCGATTAACAACGCGCGGCGAGTGACCTGTCAACCTTTCCCTCAGGGGCGACGAGGTAAAACCGTGTCACCAATGCCCACGCCCCGTGCGTTATCTATTTACCACCCGCATCCGCGCACCCGCTTTTAGTCTCGATGCTCAACCCACAGGCGCCCTTGAGTGGCCCCTTGAGCGAGACTCGACGATGTCTACACCCGTAACTCCGCTGTTTTTCCCCGAAGCACTGACGATGCCCGGCCTCTGGCGAGAACTTGGCCAAACCCACGGGCTGGCGCAAAAGGATTTCGAATGGTTCAGCCATATCGAACTGGCCAGCCAGGCCCTGCGCGATGAACAGACGCCGCCCATGCTGGCGAAAAAAATCCTGCTGAAGATCCCTGGCCAGGAACCCGTGGCGCTGGCCGGCAGTTTTTTGCTGACCGCGACGCCGGATGACAATGGCGTGATTCTCTACACCCCCTACGCCGGTATACAGAAATTCACCAGTCGTTCGGTCCTGACCGAACATTTGGCAGCACAACTCGAAGCAGCCAACGAAGACAATGAACTGCTGGCCTTCATGGCGCTGTCACAACGCAAGACAGTGGTGGCTGCCGACGATATCGGGCTGGAGTTTCAAACCATCGAAGGAGGCGTGTTTGAGGACCAGCGCAACACCCTCTCCCGCCATCAGCAACTCAACGACCAGGCCCAGCTCGATGAACTCAAGGCGCTACCGTCCTTGACGTCGCTGCTCGATGCATTGCTGGCTGAACAACTGACGGCGTCTTTTCCCGGCGTGGATCAGAGCCAGACCCGGGTGAATTTTTATCTGGCAGCGACTGACGGTAACGAGGATGCAAGTCGTCCAACGGGACCTTGGGTCAACTCCCTGTCGCTGAGTGATGCCGTGCTCCTGCACTATCGCCATCAGCGTTGGCCCTCCGGGCAGGCCCATGAGTTTTCCCACCCGAAAAAGTCCCCGGCAAACGCTGATCAGGGACACTGGGAGACGGCGGTCACGACTGTCTCGCGCAAACTGGTCAGCCTGCTGATCGGGCAGCTCGAACAATACTGGGACGCGGCGAGCGCCAATGGCGTCTCGCGTCGCGCACTCTTCGGCCGGGCCATCGCCGATCAGGCACGCGGGCAACTGCTGCTCAAGCGCGAAGCCGGGATCATCACCCCGAAGCAAAGCCAGGACCTGCACGCGTTGATCTCGACAGCCGGCCGGACGAATACATCGATGACGGTCGAAACCGTGCGCCTGTGGGAGTACCCGGCCAATTACGTCGAGCTGGCCGGTTCACTGATGGTCAGTGCCAGCCATGCGTTTCTCTACACGCCCACAGAAGGTTTGCAGGTGCTCAAGGACTACCAGGACTTGCGCGATACCGTGCGCAGCAAGTTCGGCGCGGCCGGTCACGAGGACGAACTCTATGGCCTGCTGAGCCTGGACGAACGTCAGCGATTCATTGGTTTTGACCGGCCGAATGTGACCGGGGAGGCGATCTCCGGCGCGATCTTCAGCAAGCTCTTCGACGCCATCGTCACCAAGCAACTGCAAAACACGGAATACAGCCTGCAGGTGTTCCGCCACAGTGACGGCGCCGTGGACATCCACGCCCTGTTCGACAAGGCGCTGGATATCCGTTCGATGATCAACGAGCGGCTGCTGAAGCTGGAGACTGACGGACGCTGGAGCACGCGGCCGGTGTTGTCCGGTGACCAGCAGCCGTCCATGGTGCTGGCCGATACGGCGGCAGCGTTCGTCAAGAGCTTCAGTGACATCGAAACGCTGATCAACGCCGACTTCGCCGCACAACCGATCACTTCACTGGCGTTGCAGCGGGTCTACCTGGAAAACCTGCAGCCGCGCCTGGCCCATGCACTTTCCGTCGGCATCCGCGGCGAGGCAAGCTTGCGCACACTCAGTGCGACATTGACGGATGCGGACCGGGCCATCGTCGATACGGTGTTCAACCCGGATCAGGCCGAAAGACATAACCGTCGCTCCTTGAAGGGCTTCCGACCCGATGCCTATTCACTGACCCTTGAGTGCTCCGGTGTGCGGGATCTCCTGCCGCTTGCCCATTGCCTGCTCCTGACCGAGCGCGGCGGACTCGACCCCTCGCATTCCGGCCGGACGATCCTGTGGACGCCCGCCGAGGGGCTGGAGGTGTTTGACAACATCAGCCGTGCCAGGCAGGAACTGAACCGGCGCCTGCTCGACCCGCAACAACGCATGGCGCTACTGGAAAACCTCACCCCGAGCCAACGCCAATTCCACCAACGCTACTCACTGGGTGCGCTGCGGCTGATTGAAGGATCCGTACTGGAGCAGGTCGCACGATCATCCATCGATCACTTCCTGGCTCGCTGCGAACACGCGCGCAGCCTGGAACTGAGCGACACGAAGAAGAAAAAGGCGCTGAAAGCGCTGACCACCGCCGGGATCAACACCCATTTGCGCAGAGCCTCCTCGATTGCCCGGGCGATCACCCTGCAACAGTCACTGCCCGCATGGCTTGGAATGGCCCCCCTTGAAGATCAGCGGCTGCACGTTGAGCTGCTGGAGCAATACCGCAACAGCGTAGAGGAGGACAAAGACTACCTGCATGGGATCACCCCCCTCAGGTCGTATGTGCATGAACGGCTGACGACGTTGCTCGGCAATCGCTTCCCGGCCATTACGCTGGACCCCGACGATATTCAAATCATCCCCGACCTCAACCTGACCGGTCCCGCCCGCAGCCTTACCGAGTTCGCCCTGAACCATGTCAATGCCGCGCAAGGTTCCGGATTCCAGGTCTCCTCGACAACTCCTCAGGCGCTGCCCGAGGGGCTGGACCAGGCCGCGGTCCGTCAACTGCTGCAGTCATTGAACATTGTGCAAAGCTACGCAGCACAGGTAACGCAGACGTTGTCCAGTGCAACGGCCGATGCTCAAAGCCGGATGCAGCGCTTCGTCAAGCAACTGCCCTGGCAACTGCTGCAACACGCCCACGAGCTGAAGCTGTTGCAAAGGCTATCCGGCAGCGCGTTCGATTTGC
Source organism: Pseudomonas sp. GM33 (assembly GCF_000282295.1). NCBI lineage: Bacteria > Pseudomonadati > Pseudomonadota > Gammaproteobacteria > Pseudomonadales > Pseudomonadaceae > Pseudomonas > Pseudomonas sp. GM33. The sequence continues at coordinate 31,558 of NZ_AKJO01000022.1, read as the reverse complement.
TTCGACAGGTGCTCGACATGCCAGATGCCACGGCCCGGGCAACCGTACAGGGAGCACACGCGATTGCCCGGCCACTGGAGCTGATCAAGACCACCGGCGCCGCCGCCATCAAAGCGTTGGGCCTGTACCTGGTGAGCCCCGGCAACGCAAAGGCCGGGCCGCAGGTCCTCTATGCCCCTTACCACCCTGGCGGCTCGCCTTTTATCGAATTCGACACTGAGGCCAGTCTTGTCTCGGCGCTGAACACGCCGGGCCCCTTGCAGGACATGTTGCTACGGCGCCTGCCGGACAGCGAGCAGTCCGCCTTCCGCAACCTGTTCAGCTCGACCGTTGGGCAATCGAGTGAGATCACCCTCGGGTCCAACCCCATCGACGGCAACTTGCTCACCCAGCTGTTCCACGACAACACCCGACTGCTGTCGCAAATGCTTGGCAGCCAGTTACACACGGCAAGCCAGGCGGACTGGGAGGCCGTCAAACATCTGTTCGGCGCCAACATCCACCGCATACTTGGCCTGTTGCCGGGCAAACTCGCTTATGCGCAGTTTCTTTGGAACGCCTACAAGGATGCCCTCAACTCCGCACAAGCCCTGCAGGATCATCACTGGAAAGTTGCGCTGGAGGAGTTCATCGCCGGTGCGGCGCAACTCATCTCATTGGGCAGGCTGTCGCTCGAAGGATGGACCGACACGGCCCAGGCAACCCAGGAAAACCCTGGCGCACCGGTCGCCACGCCGATCATCGCGCCAAAGTGGTCCGAGATCGATTCGACGGCACCGCTGCGCACACGGCTGCAACCGTTCGAAACCACGGTCGAACTCAAGAACCTGACGAAAAACAGCGCTGACGGCACCTACCTCGATGCGGCGAGCAAAAAAACCTACGCCCCCATCGCCGGCAAGGTGTACGGCGTAGACAAGACCGGGCCGGCCTGGCGAATGATCAAGGACAAGGAACAAGGCCCGGTATTACTGACGGCGCCAGACAAGCAACTGGTGATCGACCCGGACATCCATACGGTGCACTTCGGCAAGGCCATGTCGAAAATGCACAACCAGTTTGCTCATGCCCGTATCGCCGGGGAGGTGCTGAACATCGAGGCCCGGGGGATGGAAGACATTCGCGCCCGGCATCCCGATAAAGCCCGAATGATCGTGCAGGCCATCGACATGGCGCGCTATTACGCGTTCAACAGTTTGCACAACATGACGCAACTGCGCAGATTCGTCCCCGGTACCCGGCTGGACACCTTCCTCAAAGATTTCTTTGGTGTCGGTGAGGTCAACGCAGCGCTGCTCGACAAGATCAAGGACGCCATCCTCCCCATCTGCAACGCGCTGGTCGACCCTGATGAAGACTGGATGAACTCCCATCGTTTTGTCGTGGGTTCAAACCGGGCCCCGCAGGACAACCTCATCGCGTTTGTCCTGGACAAGGACCGACAGCGCCACGTGCATTTCACCGAAAGGTTCTTCGATCAACAACTCGACTGGTACAAATCCTGTCTGACCGAGCCCTTCAACGTCGACGGCCACAGCCAGGCCGCCACGCTGATACACGAATTCGCTCACCTGTTTTCCGCGGCCGTGGACATTGCGTACCTTGAAGCCCGGCGCCCTTTCAGCGACCTGGTAGCGCCGATCACGGCCTACGGTGAAGCCATGAAACAGTCCCAACTGAAATTCCAGCGCGAAGCCTTGTCGCTGAACACGCCGAAGGAGGAACTGTTTGCGCGTTGGAACAGCAGCCTGCAATCGTGGATCAGCCTGGATTCGATCCCGGAGTCTTATCACGTCGGCAAGGCCATTCTGAGGTTAACGGGCAGCAGGACCATGGAGAGGGCAAGGGATGCATTCCTGGACGGGCAAAATGCGAACTTCAGGGCTGACGTCATTTTGCACAATGCCGATTCGCTCGCGTTCCTGATCTGCGAAATGGGTCGGCAACTGGACCCGGTGCCGGCCACATCGACCTCCGGAACCTGATCCGCCAATCACAGGGCGCAGATCCCCGGATCTGCGCAGCTCAAAGGCCCTGACCGCACAGGTGTAATCAGTTTGATTGTTTTTACGCCGACAGCAGAGATTCCAGAGGCGAGGCGTTGAAAAAAAGTTACACATTGATAGTTAAATGCCATGACTGATGTTCTCGCAGACTGCCCCCAAGGTTAGAATGCACGAAATCAGGATGAGCCAATGACCGAACACACGCTCTCGGAAGCCGAATACGACGCCATCACCGATGCCGCTGCGCATTGGTGCATGCGTCTGCACGCCAATGACTGCACAACGCAGGAGCGCCAGGCGTTCGAACAATGGCGAAATGCGCATCCGCTCCATGCCTTCGAATACGAAGCGATGCTGGAAATATGGGATGTCGCCGGCGACCTGCCCCGCCCCGCGCCCGTCCTGCCGCTGGTTCGCCCGCAACCCGAAGCTCCGTGGCGCCGCCTGGCCATTGCCGCGGCAGTCTGTGCCCTGGCGCTGCCTTTGGCCGGTTATGCCGGCTGGCACCTGGGCTGGGTACCGAACGCGTACCAGCATTTCGAAGCCACCGACAATGTTCGCACGGTCACCTTGAAGGATGGCAGCCAGGTGGAACTGAACCTGGGCAGCGAGCTGACGTACAGCAACTACAAGGATCAGCGGCAGGTCACGCTGGAAAAAGGCGAAGCGTTCTTCAGGGTCAGCCATGACACCCGCCACCCTTTTGTGGTCAAGGCCGCCGAAGGCAAGATTCGCGTGACCGGCACCCAATTCAACGTCTGGATGTATGAAGACCAGGTCAAGGTCAATCTGATCGAGGGTTCGGTACTGGTCAGCAGCAACACCGACCTGCCCGGCGACGGTTTGCGCCTCGACCCGGCGATGCAGGCCAGTTATCGCGGCGGCGACTTCACTCCCCGCATCAGCCAGACCTACGACAATGACAGTTCGCTGGCCTGGCGCCAGGGCAAGCTGGTGCTCGACGATCTGGCGCTGAGCGATGCGCTGCCATTGATCAATCGTTACCTGGACAAACCGCTGATGGTCGCCGACAACAGCACCGGTTCGATCCGTATCGGTGGCATCTACAACATCAAAGAGATCAACGGCCTGGTGAAGTCCCTGCCGCGAGTCCTGCCGGTCTACCTTACCCGCAATGACAATGGCAATCTGGTGGTCAACGCGATCCCACAAAAGACCCCGAAAAGCTGAAAAGGCCGCCACCCTTGCGGGGTGCGGCCTTCAGCGTTCCAGTAAAACCCCACTACCTCAATGCGCGACGACCTTGGCATCCTGCTGGCGGATCGTCTGTACCTGATACTGCGGATCGGACGTGATCTGCTGTTCGGTGAAGGGCAGCACGCTCCATTGCTTCTGCGAAAAGGCCTGCGTCTGATCCCGTGAAAATTTCGAAGCAGGGTCACTCGACAACGAGAACGCCAGCAGCCCCTTGGCTTGCGGTCCGTTTTCGTCGAAGGTCACCACTTGCAGGTAACTGGTGCCACTGACCACCTCGCGCTTGCCATCGCTGCGCGGCACGCTCTGGATCGCGTTGTAGACACCCAGCGTGCCCGGCCCGCCATGGATCGGCGTCTGTTGCCCGCCGCTGCTGACCACCTGGATGTCGCCCCAGCGAGTGTCCGGCTTGAGGCCTGACGCCTTGACCTGCTCAGCCGAAGCCAGCATCGCTGTGCGTAGCGCCTTGGCCACTGACGGGTGATCGACGGCGAGTCCACTCGGGGTGTGTTGCGGGTCCTGCGAATCGAACGCCACGCGCCATACGTCCGGCACCGACTCCAATGCCTCCATGACGTTCTGGAAGTGCACAAAACCCAGACCGCTGCCCAGGTTGGCCTTGCGGTCCCAGGCCTTGAGGCTGGCGCACAGTGGCGCGAGGGTTTTGGCATCGGCACCGAGACCCTTCGCGCAAAATTGCAGCAGGTCCGGCATCACTTGAGCCGCCTGATAGACCTGATCGTCCATGACCATGTGCTGCAAGTCCGCCACCGCGACCTTGCCGGCCCCGGTCAGCGTACTCAAACGGTCCAGGGCAAAGCGTGAACGCAGGCCCAAAGGCTGGCCGTCCTGGCTGATCAGCGGCGAATAGCCGGTCAGCGGTTGCGCCGGATTGGCCATCCACGCCGAATCGTTGGAGTGCTGGACAAAATCCTTGCGCAGCAGCTGCGGCAGTTTTTCCGCTGCATAGATGCCCCGTTGTGGCGCCTGCGGGTCGATGTCCCAGGCACAGGCGCTGTTGGAGCCGTCAAGAATGATCATCTGCAGACCGATCCGCGGATCGCTGCATTGCGCCAGCTTGTCGACGCTGACGTTGGGCACCACCGAGAGGTTCATGTACAGCGTCTGCCCCTGATCGTCCGCCGCCAGGGTGTTGACCCACGGAATGCCCTGGATCCTGTGCACCGAGTCCTGGAAGTCCTTGAGGTTTTCGGCGCGGTTCATCGCGTACCACTGCTGCAGGACGCGATCGTTATCCAGGTTGGCGTCGCGCAGGCTGAAGGCGTACTGATGATCCCAATCGAGTTTTCCCGGCCATTGCACCACCGGACCGAACTTCGAGCTGTAGACCACGCGGGTAATCGCCTGGACCTGCCCGTCCGCCTGCCTGACGTTGACCGTCACGGTCTGCTGGTCCATCGGCAAGGACTGGCCGTCGAGCAGGTAACGGGTCGAATCCCTGGGGTCGAGTTGCAGACGGTACAGCGTGAAATGCCTGGACGAATCCACGGTGTGGGTCCAGGCCAGATGTTGATTGAAACCGATGTTGATCAGCGGCAGGCCGGGCAACGCCGCGCCCATCACATCCAGCTTGCCGGGAATGGTCAGGTGCATCTGATAAAAACGCATGCCGCCCACCCACGGGAAGTGCGGGTTAGCCAGCAACATGCCGCGTCCGTTAAAGGAACGTTCGCTGCCGATCGCGACCGCATTACTGCCGCGATCCAGGGCAAACCGTTGCATGCGCGTGGCGGCCATCTGGAACGCTGCCTGGGCGTTCGACGCCCCGGCCACGGCTTGGGGCGGCGTGGCACCGGCCAGGGCTTCGGCGAACTGGCCGACGCCCCCTTCGACCAACAGGCGCCGGGTCAGCTTGACCAGATCCGACGGGGTGATGTCCCGCACCCAATCGCCCTGGCACTGTTGCGGCAGCCCCTGGGCACGACGTTCGCTCAGGGAACGGTTGAACCCTGCCACATAACCCTCAATCAACTCACGCACCGGCGGAGTCTGGGCCTGCCAGAAACCGGCGACAGCTTGCGGGGTGTTGAGCCAGGTGAAGAACAGATCGCTGACCAGGTTCTCACGCGCCTCGACGGTGAACTGGTCCGGCCCAAAATAGCGCGAACGCTCGCCGTTCACCGTAGTGATCTCGTTCGCCAGCAGGCACAGGTTGTCCTGGGCGTAGGCATAGCCGATGCCGTAGCCCAGCCCGCGCTCGTTGTCGGCGCGGATGTGCGGCACGCCGAAACTGGTTCGGCGGATGTCCGCGCTCGTTGGCGCAGGCGCATCGCTCGCGCTCGCCGCAAGGCTCAACCCCAGGCTCAATCCCAGAGTCACACCCGCCAGGCTCAACCTGGTTAACTGGCTGGAAATAATCACGCTCGCTCCTGATCGAAAACACGATGGCCACTGTTGCGCGCACCCACGCGCGCAGTGCCTCCCTGTAGGGACGAAGCTCACATCAATAATTTAGGGTTTTGCACACATTGGCGTGCGAACTGACAGGCTGATCACACGCCGTCGACAAAATTTCTACATTCGAGCCTTCATGATTTGGGGAGCTCAGACGTCTAGACATGCAAGAGCGCCCCATTTTTCCTGATCAGGCTCTGAAAAGGAGTTTTGCCAATGTACAACTCGCAACTGCCAATGGACGGTAGCAATGCGCCAAAAGGTACTTCCATGGGAGTCGGCGCGTTCGAGCCGCGTACCGATCGCCACGGTAACGAGCGGATCCGGATCCTGCTCAAAAGCTATGGCCTGCGCACCAGCCTGATCCGCCTGAAAGTCATCGATGCCCTGCTGACGGCCGCCGAAAGCGACCGCAGTCTTGGCGTGCGTGGCGTGCACAGCCAATTGCTGGAACTGGACATTCCCCTGTCCTTTCTCAGCGTGCGCGAAGTGCTCAAGCGCTTGTGCATTGAAGGCGTGATTGTCCTGAACCCCGACAAAAGCTACAGCCTGCATCCACAGGCTGCCGCCATCCTGCGCAACCCGTGAGCGAATGATCAGGGCTTGACCTTGCGGCGCATCACGCCATTGATGACGACCACGATCACCGCCACGCCAATGGCGATGTACTGGAACATTTTTTCGCTGATGACGCCGGTGTTCTGCAACCAGGAAAGGCCAAACATGATCCCCAGCACCACCAGGGAGATCAGAATCGAGTATTTCAAACGTTGCGACTGAGTCATTGCGGGTTCCTGAATCTGAAAATGTATCCGGTTTGTATCAAGACGCTTGCCAAGCACATACCCTGTTCCCGGGATAAGCGGCCACAAGCGGGGTCACATGTTACAGCCGATGAAGAGTTTTAGCTTCATTGTGGCGATAACCATGAGGACTTTGAAATGTTGCGTCGAATCACATTGCTGATTCCCCTGCTGGCCATCCTGACCCTGAGCGGTTGCATTGTTTTCCCCCATGGGGGCTGGCATCACGATCACTACTACGACCATGGCGGGCCGGGTTACTACCCACACCGATAACCGCTGATCAACGCCCTGAATCCTTCCTGTAAAAGTCATTGCCGGGCTGGGCACAGAGTTCCACCAGCCAGTCGACAAACACACGCACCCGCCGGGACAACTGGCGGTGCGGCGGATAAAGCGCCGTCATCGGCATGCCCGGTGGCGGCACTTCCCTCAGCACTTCACACAAGCGCCCCTCCTGCAGTTGCCTGGCCACGTGATAGTACGGCGTCTGCACCAGCCCGTATCCGGCCTCGCACGCCGCCAGATAACCATCGGCACTGTTGACCGCCACCTGCTTGGGCAGATCGACCAACCGCACCTGACCATCCACGACAAACTCCAGCCCATAGCGCTTTCCGTTGCTGCTGGAGAAGTACTCGACCATCTGATGCCCGCGCAGGTCATCCAGGGCATGGGGCGTTCCGTGCCGCTGCAGGTAGTCAGGGCTGGCACAGGTCACCTGATCCATCATCACCAGCGGCCGCGCCACCAGCGAATCGTCCAGCGTCGAGCCGCCGCGCAACACACAATCCACCCCTTCGCGAATCAGGTCGACCGGCCGGTCATTCAAGCCGATTTCCAGCTCGATCAACGGATAGCGGGCGGTGAACTGCGGCAGCGCCGGAATCACCACCAGACGCCCCACGCCCGCCGGCATGTCCACGCGCAACAGCCCCTTGGGATTGTGGCGCGCGGCACTGAACACCGCTTCGGTCTCTTCGAGATCCGCCAACAAGCGCACGCAACGCGGGTAATAGGCCGCTCCGTCGAGCGTCAGGCTGATCTGCCGCGTGGTGCGTTGCAGCAATTGCACCCCCAGATGCGCCTCCAGTTGCTTGATCAGGATGGTCACCGAGGCCCGGGGCAGTTGCAGGCTGTCGGCGGCCTTGGCAAAGCCACCGAGCTCGACGATTCGGGTAAAGACGCGCATGGCGTTGAAACGGTCCATTGCTGGTTCCACCGACAGATTGTTTAGATTTTACGAATAGTGATAGTCGTTTTAGCCGGTTTATCTTGTTTCTGTCGAGGCAAACAATGGCCACTCACTTCACAGGGAGCTGATTTCATGCACACACGTCAATTGGGGAAAAACGGTCCGCAGGTGTCGGCCATCGGCCTTGGCTGCATGGGCATGACCGACTTCTACACCACCGGCACGGATACCCGCGAAGCCACGGCGACCCTGCATCGCGCGCTGGAACTGGGTGTCAACTTGCTCGATACCGCCGATATGTATGGCCCGCACAGCAATGAAGAGCTGATCGGCAAGGCCATTGCCGGCAAGCGCGACCAGGTGTTCCTGGCCAGCAAGTTCGGTATCGTCCGCGACCCGACGAACCCCGGTGCCCGGGGCGTCAACGGTCGGCCGGAGTACATTCGCCAGTCCATCGACGGCACTTTGAAACGCCTGGGCGTGGACACCCTCGACCTGTATTACCAGCACCGTATCGACCCGCAGGTGGCCATCGAAGAAACCGTCGGTGCCATGGCCGAACTGGTCAGTGCCGGCAAAGTCCGCTACCTGGGATTGAGCGAAGCCTCGGTGGCGACCCTGGAACGGGCGCACAAGGTTCATCCGATCAATGCGCTGCAGAGTGAGTACTCGTTGTGGAGCCGTGATCAGGAAGAAAACGGTTGCCTGGCGGCGTGTCGGCGCCTGGGCGTCGCCTTTGTGCCTTACAGCCCGCTGGGCCGAGGGTTCCTGACCGGTGCATTGAAAAGCCCGGATGATTTCGCGGCAGACGATTATCGGCGTTTCAGCCCGCGTTTCCAGGGCGAAAATTTCGCCAGGAACCTGCTGCTGGTGCAGCAGGTCCAGGCGCTCGCGGCAGAGAAAGGCGTGACGGCGGGCCAACTGGCGCTGGCGTGGGTGCTGGCCCAGGGTGACTACCTGATTCCGATTCCGGGCACCAAGCAACGCAAATACCTGGAAGAAAACGTGGCCGCTCTGCAGGTGAGGCTGAACGCTGATGAACTGCAGGCGCTGGAGTCGGTCTTTGCGGCGAACGCCACCGCTGGCCTGCGTTATCCGGAGGAAGTCATGAAACTGCTTGACCGCTGAGATAACCAAATATCTGTAGGAGCGAGCCTGCTCGCGAAAAACCTGAGAGCACCGCGGGGTGTCAGGCTCCCCGCATCATCCTTGACCTCCATCGCGAGCAAGCTCGCTCCTACAGGCCGGGCGGCGTTCCGTTTTTCCAAGTAACCCGCTGTAAAAGCGGAACCATAGGCGGCCGTTACCGCAGAAATGGATATGTACACCACCAACAAAATACGCCAGCCATGAGGCCGCCATCGCCAGCAAGCCGGCTCCTACAGGTATCGGTGTCCCCCGGGATTACGTGAAGAACCTTTTTTGAACCCGGGGATCACGTAAACATGCGCCTACGGCATTTCAACCTGACGTTTTTGTAATGTCCCCCTCATCTGCCTGACAGCACTGATCTACCATCATCGAACAGCCGATCTTTGTAGTACTTCGAAACACTCCTTGAATGCCTGACCGGAAAAAAGGGTCAGAATGCGCTTTTTTGCCCGTTAGCCGAGACGAATCCCATGCGAAACCCTCTGCGTCTGATCGCCCTGAGCGCCCTGTTCATCTCCTCTCTGGCCCAGGCCGCCGACCTCATTCCGATCGAGGTTCATCGCGATGCCAATTGTGGTTGCTGCAAAAAATGGATCAGCCATCTTGAAGCCAATGGTTTCAAGGTCGAAGACCACGTCGAAGCCAACATGAGCGAGTTCAAGCAACAGCACGGCGTGCCGCCACGCCTGGCGTCGTGCCACACCGCGCTGATCAACGGCAAGTTCGTCGAAGGTCACGTCCCGGCCGACCAGGTCCTGGCCTTGAGCAAGCGCGACGATCTGTTGGGCGTCGCGGCGCCCGGCATGCCCATGGGTTCCCCCGGGATGGAAATGGACGGCATGAGCGATGCCTATCAGGTCATCGGCCTGAAAAAGGACGGCACTGACCTGGTGGTCGCGGACTACCCCGCCCATTGATGCCAGGCGCGTACCTCGGGCTGTTTTTCGCGGCATTCGGTGCCGCCACGCTGCTGCCGTTGCAATCCGAAGCCGTGCTGGTGGGGCTGCTGCTCAGCGACCGCTACTGGCTCTGGGCACTGCTGGCGGTGGCGACGTTCGGCAACGTTCTGGGGTCGCTGCTGAACTGGTGGCTGGGGCGCGGGATCGAGCGGTTCCGCGACCGGCGCTGGTTTCCGGTAAGCCCCCGGCACCTGGAAAAAGCCCGGCTGCACTACCAGCGCTACGGCCATTGGTCATTGCTGCTCAGTTGGCTACCGGTGATCGGCGATCCGCTGACACTGGTCGCCGGGGTCATGCGCGAGCCATTGGGGCGCTTCCTGCTGATCGTCACCCTGGCTAAAGGCGCCCGTTACGGCGTGTTGGCCGTGGTGACATTGGGCTGGATGGGTTGAACCATCGAGGGCGGCGATTGCCTGTGTTTAATGCCGCCCTAATCGAGCCGATCCAGCATCGGTGGATTTTCCATGGAGCCTCCCCATGTCGCGACTCTTCCCCCGCTGGTTGCCCAGCCTGTTGTTGACCGCCGCCCTGCCCGTCATCGCCCAAGCCCAAACCGAAGGACCGGAATACGGCCCTGAGCTGCAGGGTTTCGACTATCCCTACACGCTCAAGCACTTCGCCTTTGAATCCCAGGGCCAGTCCCTGCAAATGGGCTATATGGACGTCGCCGCCCACGGCAAGGCCAATGGCCGCAGCGTGGTGCTGATGCACGGCAAGAATTTCTGCGGCGCCACCTGGGACAGCTCGATCAAAGCCCTCAGCGACGCCGGCTATCGGGTCATCGCCCCGGACCAGATCGGCTTCTGCAGCTCCAGCAAGCCGGCGCACTATCAGTACACATTCCAGCAACTGGCGACGAACACCCAGCAATTGCTCAAGGCATTGGGCATTCAGAAAGCCACCCTGCTGGGGCACTCCACCGGCGGCATGCTCGCCACTCGCTATGCCTTGCAATACCCCGAACAGGTCGAGCAACTGGCACTGGTCAACCCCATCGGCCTGGAAGACTGGAAAGCCCTCGGCGTGCCCTATCGCACGGTAGACCAATGGTATGAACGCGAACTCAAGCTCAGCGCCGACGGTATCCGCAACTACGAACGCAGCACCTACTACGGCGGCCGCTGGAAACCGGAATTCGAGCGTTGGGTCGACATGCTCGCCGGCCTGAACAAAGGCCCCGGGCATATGCAAGTCGCGTGGAACTCGGCGCTGATCTACGACATGATCTTCACTCAACCGGTGTATTACGAATTCCAGAACCTGAAGATGCCGACCCTGCTGTTGATCGGGACGTCCGATACCACCGCCATCGGCAGTGACATCGCTCCGCCCGAGGTCAAGGCGAAGATCGGGCACTACGACGTCCTCGGCAAACAAGTGGCGAAGTTGATTCCCCGGTCCACGCTGGTCGAATTCCCGGGCATGGGCCACGCGCCACAGATGGAAGAACCGGCACAATTCCACCAGGCCCTGCTCGCCTGGCTGAACAAGACCAACCCCGTGCGTTGAAGAGGAAAGGCTGATGCCTGTGCAGATTGCAGTGCTTGATGATTGGCAGGATGTGGCGCGGGATGTGGTGGACTGGTCGGCGCTGGACAGCGTCGGCCAGGTGAGTTTTCTCCATGACTACCCCGCCGACAACCCGACGCTGGCCGAGCGCCTGGCCGGGTTCGAGGTGATCTGCGTCATGCGCGAGCGCACGCGCTTCGACGAAGACCTGCTGCGCCGCCTGCCCAGGCTCAAACTGCTGGTGACCGGCGGCATGCGCAACGCCGCCCTGGACCTGAAAGCCGCCGCCGCGCTGGGCATCCAGGTCAGCGGCACCGACAGCTACAAACACGCCGCGCCGGAGCTGACCTGGGCGCTGATCATGGCCGCCACCCGCAACCTGGTGGCCGAAGCCAATGCCTTGCGTGCCGGCCAGTGGCAACAAGGCCTGGGCGGCGACCTGCACGGCAAGACCTTGGCTATCCTCGGTCTTGGCAGCATCGGCCAGCGCGTCGCGCAATTCGGCCAAGTGTTCGGCATGCGGGTCATCGCCTGGAGCGAAAACCTCACCGCCGAACGTGCGGCGCAAGTCGGTGTGACCCGTGTCAGCAAGCAGGAGCTGTTCGAACAGGCCGATGTGTTGTCGGTGCACCTGGTGCTCAGCGACCGCAGTCGGGGCCTGGTGGACGCACAAGCCCTGGGCTGGATGAAGCCCACGGCGCTGCTGGTCAACACCGCCCGCGGACCGATTGTCGATGAGGCGGCGCTGATCAAGGCGCTGCAGAAGCAACGACTGGGCGGTGCGGCACTGGACGTTTTCGAGCAGGAGCCGCTGCCCGCGCACCATCCGTTCCGGACCCTGGACAATGTATTGGCCACGCCCCATGTCGGGTACGTGAGCCAACAGAACTACCGGCTGTTTTTCTCGCAGATGATCGAGGACATCCAGGCCTGGGCGGCGGGTGCACCAATTCGTCTGCTGGGTTGAACAAAAATCCCCTGTGGGAGCGGGCTTGCTCGCGAAGGCGGTGGGTCAATCAACATTGATGCTGCCTGACACTCCGCCTTCGCGAGCAAGCCCGCTCCCACAGGGATCTTCAGCGCACACAAAACCATGCCCGTTCGCAATCGGCCGCCAGAACATAATGAATAATTGTGCAGGCTGGGGTGTTCTCATCACATCATCCTTGCACTGCGCCTGGCCGGGCGCGACCTGATCTGAAACCCATGAACCTGTGGAGCAAAGCCCATGAATAGTCGTTTTGCAGTTCTGATGGCCCCGCTATTGCTGACCGTCGCATTGACCGGCTCCCCCGCCCTGGCCAACGGCGGTGGCGGCGGTGACGAGCCGCCCGCCAGACCCAACTGCCCGAAAGGACAGGTGCTCGACACAAGATCGCAGCGGTGCGTCAGGCAGACCAGCAACCTGGTGCCTGACGAAGACCGCACCAACTATGCCTATCAACTGGCCAAGGACGGACGTTATGAGGAGGCCCTGGCCCTGCTTGACACGCTGAAACAGCCAAATACCGCAAAAGCGCTGAACTATCGCGGCTACGCCACGCGTAAACTGGGACGCACCGACGAAGGCATCGGTTATTACCTGCAATCGGTAAAACTCGACCCGCAATACGCGCAAGTCCGCGAATACCTGGGCGAGGCCTATGTGATCAAGGGTCGGTTGGACCTTGCGCAGGAGCAACTGCAGCAGATCAAATCCATCTGCGGCAATACCCAGTGCGAGGAGTACCAGGACCTGGCCGAAGCCATCAACGGATCATCGAAAACCTGACAACCCGAGCGGACGGAGGTTGCCATCGCCAGCGATCAGGCAATACGAACGGAACTGAACCAGCATCTGGCGCGTTTATGGCGCTATGGCCTGCTTTTGTCCCGGCAACGGCATGTCGCCGATGACCTGGTGCAGGCCACCTGCGTGCGGGCGCTGGAGCGGGCCGGGCAATACGAGCCGGGGACGCGCATGGACCGCTGGCTGCTGAGCATCCTGCACTCGATCTGGCTCAACGAAGTGCGTGCCCAGCGGATGCGGCAAGGCCAGGGCCAGGTGGATGCCGACCAGGCCTTGTCGTTCGATGGAGAGTCCGTGGCCCAGACCCACGTGTTGGCGGCACAGGTCATCCGCCGCGTCGATGCCTTGCCCGAGGCCCAGCGTGAAACGGTATTTCTCGCCTACGTCGAAGGGTTGTCCTACCGCGAAGTCGCCGACGTGCTGCAAGTGCCCATCGGCACGGTCATGAGTCGCCTGGCCACCGCCCGGGCGAAACTGGCCGAATATCCACCGTTGCACACGGTGTCCCACCCTTACCGAGGAGAACATTGATGAACGCGAAACCCTCGGACGAACAACTGGTGGCTTATCTCGACAACCAACTCGATGCCGAGCAGCGCTCGCGCATCGACGCGGCCATCAGTGCCGACCCGATGCTCGGCCTGCGCCTGCAATGGCTGGGTCGCAGCAGCCTGCCGTTCAAGGACGCCTACGATGAACTGGCCCGGCAGGCACCGGTGGATCGCCTGCAAGCCATGCTCGCCACCATGCCCTCACCCGCCCGTCCGGGGCTCAACCGACGCTGGTTCCTGGCCGCCGCGGCCGGGCTGCTGGCCGGCGGCGTGCTGGCGGACCGTTTGTTCCTCGGCTGGCAAGCGAGCCAGCAGACTCACAGCTGGCGCGGTCTGGTGGCCGATTACATGGCGCTCTATGTGCCGGAAACCCTGGATCACCTGCCCGCTGATGAAGCCTCCCAGCGAGCCCAACTGCGGACCATCGATGCGCGCCTGGGCCTGGACCTCGTGCCGGCAAAACTGAGCCTGCCCCGTGCCGAGTTCAAGCGGGCGCAAATCCTCGAGTACGACGGTGCGCCCATCGCCCAGATCACCTACCTCGATCCGGCGCACGGCCCCATGGCGCTGTGCGTGACCCGCTCCAACAGCGGCAGCCGCCATTTCGCCCAGGAACAGCGGCGCGAGCTGAACATCGTGTATTGGTCGGACATGGAGCACGCCTGGATGTTGATCGGGCGCCAGCCGATGACGGATCTGGAGGAGATGGCCAAGGTATTGCGCAGTCGGCTGAGCGCCTGAACCACGTTATCCCGGGCGCGCGTCAGGCCGAAGTCGGCAACCACAAGCGAAACCGCGCCCCGCCCAGCGGCGAGGCTTGCACCGTCAGCGTGCCGCCCTGGGCTTCCAGGGCGCGCCGGCTGATCGCCAATCCCAGTCCGAAACCACCCGTGGCGCGGTCTCGACTGCGGTCGAGACGGTAGAAGGGTTCGAAAATTCGCTCGCGCTCGTCATCCGGAATGCCGATGCCGTCATCGTCGACCCAGATTTCACAGCCGCCGGCATAGACCTGCACACCGATCTGGATACGCTTTTCGCAGTAGCGCATGGCGTTGCGCAGCAGGTTTTGCAGGGCGCGGGCGGTCAGGCGCGGGTCGAGACTGAAGCGTTCGAGCTGGCCGTGCAGCAGCACATCAATGACGATCTCCGGGGATTCCAGCTCCTCGTCGACGCTGCCAAGGATGCTGTCGATGAACTCATCCAGCGACACTTCGACCCGCTCCGGTATCCGCGCCGGGTTTTGCAGGCGGCTGTAGGACAGCAACTCAAGCACAAGCTCATCGAGTTCCCGGATGTGCGCCACCAGGCTTTGCAGGCGCTCGCGACTGGCTGCCGGCAAGTCGTCGGAGAGGGCCAGCGCCAGGCCGAAATCCAGGCGCGTCAGCGGCGTGCGCAACTCGTGGGACACCGCATTGAGCAAGTCGCGCTGCTGGTTGAGCAGGTTCTCGATGTCGCCGGCCATGGTGTCGAACACACCGGCCAGGCTGCCGATGTTGGAGCTCGGGGAGATTTGCGTGCGCTCGCCCAGGTGGCCCTTGCCAAAGCGCTCGGCCGCGCCCTTGAGGCGTTCCAGGTCACGCCAGTGCGGGCGCAGCCACAGCAACAGGCACGCGAGCATGGTCGCGCCGATCAGTACGTTGATGCTCCAGTACAACAGGTTGACGTCCAGCGGGTCCGGCGGCACCACCATTTGCACCACGGTGCGCTCGTTCAGCGGCGCGACCGCCAGCGTGCGCCAGCCCCAGTCACCCACGCGCACGACGTTCTCGCCCCGCTGCAAGCGCTGCTGCTCTTCAGGCGTCAGGCTACTGTCGTCGTTACCGCTGAGCACGATGTGCAGCGGATTGAAGTCCTTGTCCATTTCGGCGGCCAGGGCCGGCCACTGTTCGGCCGGGGCCGCGTGAAACTGTTTGACGATCAGCGTTTGCAGGCCACGGGAGTAATCGAGGTTGTAGGTGACGAAGCGTTCGTGGAACACCTTGACCACCAGATCCGGCACCAGATAAATCGCCGCGCTGAACGAGACAATGGTCACCAGGTACAAGCGAAAGAGGATTCTGAACATCGGCTCAGCATTCCCACTCGGAACGGCTGAACAGGTAGCCCTTGCCCCACACGGTCTTGATCTTGCGCGCCTCGCCGGCGTGGTCGTCGAACTTGCGCCGCAACTTGGAAATTGCCACGTCCACCGAACGGTCGGTGCCGTTGAATTCGATACCGCGCAGGCGTTGCAGGATCTGGTCGCGGCTCAGCACCTCCCCGGCATGCCGGGCCAGCACCACCAGCAGGTTGTACTCACCGCTGGACAAGTCCACCAGTTGCTCGCGCCAGGTCACGGTGCGTTCGGACAGGTCAATGCACAGGTTGCCCATCAGAATGCGGTCGTTGGCGGTCTGCGGCTCGCTGAGGCTGCTGCGGCGCAACAGGGTCCGCACCCGCGCCAGCAGCACCCGTGGCTCGCAGGGTTTGGTCACGTAGTCGTCGGCCCCCATTTCCAGGCCCAGGACCTGGTCGTGGCTGTCGTCGCGGGCGGTGAGCATCAGGATCGGCAAGGTCGCCGAATCGGCGCGCAGCAGGCGACAGACTTGCAAGCCGTCGAGGCCGGGCAGCATCAGGTCGAGGATCACCAGGTCCGGCGGATTGAGCCGCGCTCGTTCGCGCACATGATCACCGCGACCGATCACGCTGACGGAATAACCGTTGCGTTCCAGGTAGCTGGCAATCAGTTCGGCGAGGGCGGTGTCGTCTTCGACCAGGAGGATGTTGGGCATGGGGTGTTTCCAGAAAGAGCCGTGGCGTCTGCATTGGCCTCTTCGCGAGCAGGCTCGCTCCCACAGGGGGCCGCATTTCAACTGTGGGAGCGAGCCTGCTCGCGAAGGCGGCCTGACAGACGCAATAAAATTCAAGGACTGAAGGATATACGCCCTCACTCGTCTCTGAGTAAAACCCTTACACAATTTCACACAGCACCAACAAAGCTTCACCGCTACCCTCGCCTGCGCCCAGTAGGATGCTGGGAGTCTTTATTGGGGTATTACATGTCGAAGAATCTGCTTGCCAGGCTCAGTCTGATTGCTCTGGCGTTGACACTGGGTGCGTGCGAGAAGGCCTCGAATGCCGAGGAACAGGCGCCGCTGGCCACGGTTCGCATCGAAACCATCGAAGCGCAACCACTGACCATCAGCAGCGAACTGAGCGGACGGATTGCCGCACCGCGCATGGCCGAAGTGCGTGCCCGCGTGGCCGGCGTGGTCCTGCAGCGCACTTTCCGTGAAGGCAGTGACGTGAAACAGGGCGATGTCCTGTTCCGCATCGACCCGGCGCCGCTCAAGGCCGACCTGGACAGCGCCGAAGCAGCGCTGCGCAAGGCCGAGGCCAACGCGTTCCAGGCCCGGTTGCAGGAACAGCGCTATGCCCAGTTGATCGACGACAAGGCCATCAGCGGCCAGGACTACGACAACGCCCGGGCCAACGCACGACAGACCGCCGCCGACGTCGCGGCCAGCAAGGCGGCGGTGGAGCGGGCGAAACTCAACCTCGGCTACGCCACCGTCACCGCGCCGATTTCCGGGCGCATCGGGCGCGCGCTGGTCACCGAAGGCGCGCTGGTCGGGCAGAACGAAACCACACCGCTGGCGCTGATCCAGCAACTCAATCCGATTCATGCCGACCTGACCCAGTCCACCCGTGAGCTCAACGAACTGCGCCGCGCCTTCCGTTCCGGCCAGTTGCAGCAGGTCGGCCAGGACCAGGCCAAGGCCACGCTGATTCAGGATGACGGCAGCCTCTACCCCCTGCCGGGCAAAATGCTGTTCAGCGACATCACCGTCGACCCGGGCACCGGCCAGATCATCCTGCGCAGCGAGTTCCCCAACCCCGACCTCGACCTGCTGCCCGGCAGTTTCGTGCGCGTGCGCCTGGAACAAGCGGTCAACCGCCAGGGCATCAGCGTGCCGCAACGGGCCATCCAGCGCGACAGCGCGGGCATCGCCCAGGTGCTGCTGCTCGACGCCGAACAGCGCGTCGGCCAGCAACCGGTCGAACTGGGCGCCGTGCAGAACGATCGCTGGATCGTCACCGGCGGCCTGAAAGCCGGCGACCGCATCGTCATCGAGGGCCTGCAGCACGCCCGCCCCGGCGAGAAAGTGCAGATCGACGACACCCCTCTCCCACTTGCCCAGGCGACTGGTCAGTAAGCAGGACGCTTTTTTATGCCGCAGTTCTTTATCGACCGTCCGGTGTTCGCCTGGGTGGTTGCCCTGTTCATCCTGCTGGCCGGTGCCCTGGCCATTCCGCAGTTGCCGGTGGCGCAGTACCCCGACGTCGCGCCGCCGCAGATCGAAATCTATGCCGTGTACCCGGGCGCTTCGGCGCAAACCGTGGACGAAAGCGTGGTCAGCCTGATCGAGGAAGAACTCAACGGCGCCGATCATCTGCTGTATTTCGAATCCCAGAGCAGCCTCGGCAGCGCGACCATCAAGGCGACTTTCCAGCCGGGCACCAACCCGGAACTGGCGCAGGTGGATGTGCAGAACCGCCTCAAGGCCGTGGAGTCACGCCTGCCGCAAGCGGTCATCCAGCAAGGTTTGCAGGTGGAGAAAGTCTCCTCCGGTTTCCTGCTGTTGATCACCCTGACGTCCAGCGACGGCAAGCTCGACGACGTGGCGCTCAGCGATTACCTGGCGCGCAATGTGATGAACGAGATCAAGCGCCTGGACGGCGTCGGCAAGGCGCAGCTGTACGGCGCCGAGCGGGCGATGCGGATCTGGATCGATCCGCAGAAACTGCTCGCCTTCAACCTCACGCCAGCGGACGTCAACGCCGCCATCGTCGCGCAAAACGCCCAGGTGTCGGCCGGCAGCATCGGCGATCTGCCGACCCGCACCACCCAGGAAATCACCGCGACCATTCTGGTCAAGGGGCAGTTGTCGACCCCCGAAGAGTTTGCCGACATCGTCCTCAAGGCCAACCCTGACGGTTCGACCGTGCGCATCAGCGATGTGGCGCGGGTCGAGATCGGCAGCCAGGAATACCAGTTTTCCACGCGCCTGAACGGCAAGCCGTCCACCGCCGTCGCCGTGCAGTTGTCGCCAGGCGCCAACGCCCTGAACACCGCGACCCTGGTGCGGGCGAAGATGGATGAACTCAAGCGCTACTTCCCGGCAAACGTCGAGTACTCGATCCCGTACGACACCTCCCCCTTCGTCAAGGTCTCGATCACCAAGGTGGTCTACACCCTGGGCGAAGCCATGCTGCTGGTGTTCGCGGTGATGTTCCTGTTCCTGCAGAACATCCGCTACACGCTGATTCCGACACTGGTGGTGCCGGTGGCGTTGATGGGCACCTTTGCGACCATGCTGGCGCTGGGGTTTTCGATCAACGTGCTGACCATGTTCGGCATGGTACTGGCCATCGGCATTCTGGTGGACGACGCCATCGTGGTGGTGGAGAACGTCGAGCGCATCATGGCCACCGAGGGCCTGTCGCCCAAGGAAGCCACGCGCAAGGCCATGCAGCAGATCACCGGGGCCATCATCGGTATCACCCTGGTGCTGGTCGCGGTGTTCATTCCGATGGCCTTCATGCAGGGTTCGGTCGGGGTGATTTACCAGCAATTCTCGCTGTCGATGGCCACCTCGATCCTGTTCTCGGCCTTCCTCGCCCTGACCCTGACCCCGGCCCTGTGCGCGACACTGCTCAAGCCGATTGCCAAAGGCGAGCACCACGAAAAGAGCGGATTCTTCGGCTGGTTCAACCGCCGCTTCGAGCAACTCACCGAGCGCTATCAAGGCTGGGTCGCCTACGCGTTGAAACGCACCGGGCGCTACCTGCTGATCTACGGCGTGCTGCTGATCGGTCTGGGCCTGGCCTTCAGTCGCCTGCCCTCCTCGTTCCTGCCGGTGGAAGACCAGGGTTACACCATCACCGACATCCAGTTGCCACCGGGCGCGAGCAAGAACCGCACGGTTCAGGTGGCCGAGCAGGTGGAAGCGCACAACGCCGGCGAGCCGGGCATTCGCGACAGCGTGGTGATTCTCGGGTTCAGCTTCTCCGGCAGCGGGCAGAATGCGGCGCTGGCGTTCAGCACGCTCAAAGACTGGTCCGAGCGCGGCAGCGACGATTCGGCCAGCTCGATTGCCGACCGGGCCAACGTTGCCCTCAGCCAGATCAAGGACGCCGTGACCTTTGCCGTGCTGCCGCCGCCCGTGGATGGCCTGGGTACGTCCAGCGGCTTCGAATTCCGCCTGCAGGATCGTGGTGGTCTCGGCCATGAGAAGCTGATGCAAGCGCGCACCGACTTGCTCGCGGCCGCCGAAAAAAGCCCGATCCTGATGAACGTGCGCGAAAGCGCCCTGGCCGAGGCGCCGCAGGTGCAACTGGTGGTCGACCGCAAGCAGGCCAACGCGCTGGGGGTGTCCTTTGCCGACGTCGGCAACGTGCTGTCCACGGCCGTGGGCTCGGCGTACATCAACGACTTCCCCAATCAGGGGCGGATGCAGCGCGTCGTGGTGCAGGCCGAGGGCGACCAGCGCAGCCAGGTGCAAGACCTGCTGAAGATCCACGTGCGCAACAGCCACGGAAAAATGGTGCCCTTGTCGGCCTTCGTGCAGGCCAAATGGACCCAGGGCCCGGCGCAGTTGACCCGCTACAACGGTTACCCGGCGATCAGCATTTCCGGTGAACCGACGCCGGGCCACAGCACAGGCGAAGCCATGGCCGAGATCGAGCGGTTGGTGGCGCAAGGCCCGGCGGGCCTGGGCCAGGAATGGACCGGGTTGTCGTTGCAGGAACGCTTGTCCGGCAGCCAGGCGCCGATCCTGCTCGGGCTGTCGCTGTTGATCGTGTTCCTGTGCCTGGCGGCGTTGTACGAGAGCTGGTCGATCCCGACCTCGGTGCTGCTGGTGGTGCCGCTGGGCGTGCTCGGCGCGGTGCTGGCCGTGACCTTGCGCGGCATGCCCAACGATGTGTTCTTCAAGGTCGGGCTGATCACCATCATCGGCCTGTCGGCGAAGAACGCGATCCTGATCATCGAGTTCGCCAAGAGCCTGTACGACGAAGGCCACGACCTGGTCGACGCCACCCTGCAAGCGGCACGCCTGCGGTTGCGGCCGATTGTCATGACTTCGCTGGCGTTCATCCTCGGCGTGGTGCCCCTGGCGATAGCCACAGGCGCCAGCTCGGCGAGCCAGCAGGCCATCGGCACCGGGGTGATCGGCGGGATGATCACGGCGACACTGGCCGTGGTGTTCGTGCCGGTGTTTTTTGTGGTGGTGATGAAGCTGGTGCGCAAGCGCCATAAACCACACTGATCAACACCACTGTCTCAATGTGGGAGCGGGCTTGCTCGCGAAGAGGCCGTCACATTCAACACCCGTGTTGATTGACAGTCCGCCTTCGCGAGCAAGCCCGCTCCCACAGGGGATCCCGGTGATTCCAAGATTGTGCTCACCTGGGCTAAGGTGATTGCATCGCCTCAACCCATCGAGCCTCCATGCCCTACCTCACTCACACCCACCCTCGCCTGTCCGCCGCCACGACGCTCGGTATCGCGGCGGGCATCCTGGTTCCGGCCGATTCGGTGATCAGCAAAATCCTCATCGGCTGGAATGCCGGAGTCTGGACTTACCTGATCCTGATGTCCTGGCTCACCGTGCGCTCGAAAGCGACCGACGTGAAACGCATCGCCGAAATCGAAGACGAAAACGCCGGGCTGGTGCTGTTGGTGGTGTGCATCGCCGCCCTGGCCAGCCTGGCGACCATCACCTTCGAACTGGCCGGCAGCAAAGACCTGGAAACCACGCGCAGACTCCTGCACTACGGCTTCACCGCGCTGACGGTGATCGGTTCCTGGCTGCTGATCGGGGTGATTTTCAGCGTGCACTACGCGCGCCTGTTTTACACTTGGGAAGGCAAAGAGCCGGCGCTGCGCTTTGCCGAGGGCCTGACGACGCCCAATTACTGGGACTTCCTGTACTTCTCGTTCACCGTCGGCGTAGCGGTGCAGACCTCGGATGTCGGCGTGGCGACCCGCGATTTGCGCAAGATCGTGCTGGCGCAGTCGTTGATCGGTTTTCTGTTCAACACCGCCATCCTTGGGTTCTCAATCAACATTGCGGCGGGTCTGTTCAACTGATGCCTGCACAAACGTTCTAGTCATCGCACTTCCAGCAGGCGTTAAATAGCTCGGTTATCCGTCCCGCAGGTGCAACATGAGCGCTCACAACTGGATCGACCTGTCCCAGGACGCCGACACCGGCATCGAGACCCTGCGCGCGCATTTCGAAGGTCACGCCTACGACCCGCACTGGCATGACAGTTATCTGGTGGGCGTCACCGAGCAAGGGGTGCAGCAATTCAACTGCCGACGGGCCAGGCACCAGAGCACGCCGGGCAAGGTGTTTTTGCTCGAGCCCGGTGACATCCATGACGGTGACGCACCGACCGCCGACGGTTTTACCTACCGCATGCTGTACCTCGATCCGCAGTGGTTGCAGCGCGAACTCGGCGCTGTGTTCGATCATGCCCCCGACAACAGCCAACTGAGTTTCGCCGCCACCCTGGCCTGCGATGCGCGCCTGGCCCAGGCCACCAGCCTGGCGTTTGAAACCCTGCATCGCGGTGAGCTGAAGATCGTCCGCCAGACCGCCCTCGACGTGTTGCTCGAGCGCCTGACCAGCCACTTGCATTGGCGCGCCCGCGATGGCCAGGACCCGCGCCTGCCGCGTGTGGCGCAGAAGGCCCGGGACTACTTGCATGCCAACGCGCAATACGACATCGGCCTCGATCAACTGGCAACCGTCACAGGCGTCGATCGCTTCCGCCTGACCCGTGCGTTCAAGGCCGCCTACGGCATGGCGCCCCACGCGTATTTGGTGCAATTGCGCCTGACAACCGCACGGCGAATGCTGGCCCGTGGCGAACAACCGGCGACGGTGGCCATGGAGCTGGGCTTTGCCGACCAGAGCCATCTGGGCCGCTGGTTCGTGCGCGCCTACGGCCTGACACCGGCGCTGTACCGCAAGCGCTGCTCAAATCTTCCAGACAAGCAACGCCGGGGATTGTGAAGATCGGTTTCACTGATCTTTATCGGAGTTCGCCCGCAATGCTCTCTTCTTTCCCGACGTTACTGCCCTTCTTGCTCTTTGCCTTTGTGGCGTCGATCACACCCGGACCGACCAACATTCTGGTGCTCAGCAACAGTGCCCGTTACGGCTTGGGCGCCGCCCTGCCGATTATCTTCGGCGCCTGCGCCAGTGCCGCGACGCTGGTGTTGCTGGTGGGCACGGGCGTTGGCTCTTCACTGACGGCCTGGCCTGCGGTGCAAAACGTCATGCAATGGGTCGGGGTAGCGTGGCTGAGTTATCTGGCCTGGCAGATTTTCTGCGCCCCGGCTGAAGCCATCAGCATGAAAGCCGAGGATCGACTGGGCTGGGTGGGCGCCGCCGGACTGCAATGGATCAACCCGAAAACCTGGATGATGGCGCTGGCGGTGGTCAGTGTCTTCACTGGTGCAGGCGAAGATCGGTTCGTCCACGTGATCAACCTGTCCTTGGTGTTTTTCCTGATTTCCTTGCCTTGCCTGGGTGTCTGGGCGCTGCTCGGTGCCGGGTCGAGTCGCTGGTTGCGGTCGCCCCGGGCCATGCAAACTTTCAATCGCTGCATGGGCCTGTTGCTGCTGGGTTCGGCGTGGCTGAGCGTATTAGTCTGAGCGCCACCCGTCGGTGTTTGTTCGACAATCGACAATCCGGGGCTTGACGGCGAATTGCCTTTTGGTGTCTTCTGAAACCGGTTTCAGCGCTATCTCACGAAGCGCTCGGCCTTATAAATCCAATAAGAAGGTTTCAGACCGTGAATGATTTCTCCGCCGCCCAGCGCAGCCGCGTGACCATGCTCGACGTGGCCGAACACGCCAAGGTCTCCAAGGCCAGCGTTTCGCGGTTCATCGGCGAAGACCGCGCCCTGCTCTCCGATGCCATCGCCCAACGCATCGAGCAGGCGATTGCGGAACTGGGCTATCGTCCGAACCAGATGGCCCGCGGCCTGAAACGCGGACGCACCCGCCTGATCGGCATGCTGGTGGCCGATATCCGCAACCCTTATTCAATCGCCGTGATGCACGGGGTGGAAACCGCCTGCCGTCAGCACGGCTATAGCCTGGTGGTGTGCAACACCGACCGCGACGACGAGCAAGAGCGCCAGCACCTGGCCCTGCTGCGCTCTTACAACATCGAAGGCCTGATCGTGAACACCCTCGGTCATCACCGTGACGAATTGCACGAACTGCACCGGGAAATGCCCCTGGTGCTGGTGGACCGCAAGGTCGAGCACCTTGAGAGCGACATGGTCGGGCTGGACAATCCGGCAGCCGTTGAAATGGCCCTCGCGCATCTTGAAGAACGCGGCTACCGCGACGTGTTGATGGTGACCGAACCGTTCGATGGCACCAGTTCGCGGATCGAACGGGTCGCCAGTTTCAAGGCGCAAATTGCCCTGCGCCCGGCTCTCCATGGCAGCCTCATCGAAACCGGCAGCGCACTGACCGCAAAACTTGCAACCTTCCTCGACACGCCCGGCCCCGGCCTGAAAGCGCTGTTTTGCGCGAACGGCATTGCGGCGCTGGCCTGCACCCATGCGTTGCGTGAACTCAAGTGCAACCTGTTCGAGGATGTGGGCTTGATCGCCCTCGATGATCTGGATTGGTATCCGTTGGTGGGTAGCGGGATAACCGCGCTGGCCCAGCCGACCACCGAGATTGGTGCCAGTGCGTTTGAGTGTTTGCTCAAGCGGCTGCGGGGGGATGACGGGACGGTACGGACGCTGGATTTTTCGGCGCGGTTGATAGTTAGAGGGTCGACCTTGGGGAACTCTCGGTGAATGTTATGGCCCCTTCGCGAGCAAGCCCGCTCCCACATTTGGAATGCATTCCCCTGTGGGAGCGGGCTTGCTCGCGAAGAGGCCATCAGAAACACCCACTATTTTTTTGAACAAAAATGAAACCGGTTTCAGAGGTAAAACAACAATGAACAAACCCGCCGTTTCCATCAGCCTCTCCAGCTACGGCGCCGACCTGGTGCGCCAGCGCGGCCAAGGCAGTTTTATCGAAGTACTGGCCGCCGCCGGCGCCACGCGCATCGAATGGCGCGAGGAATTGCTGACCGTTGAGGACCCCACTCAACTGGCCAATGCCACTCAGGCGGAAGGCTTGGAGAGCGTGTATTCGTCGCCAATGGAACTCTGGTTGGCCGGTCAGTCCAGGCCCAATCCAGAACTGATCGCCGCTCTGCAACGCGCCCAGGCGTTTGGCGCCAAATGGCTCAAAGTGTCGCTGGGCTATTTCACCGACAATTGCGACCTGCACGCCCTCGCCCGGCTGCTGGATGCCAGCCCCGTGCAGTTGCTGGTGGAAAACGACCAGACCCTGCACGGTGGCCGCATCGAACCCTTCCAGCGTTTTTTCACTGAAGTCGAGCAACACCACTTGCCGATCAAAATGACCTTCGATATCGGCAATTGGCACTGGCAGGACCAGTCCGCCGCCAGCGCCGCGCGCCTTCTCGGACGCCACGTCGGCTATGTGCACTGCAAAGCGGTTACACGTCGCGCCGACGACAAGCTGGTCGCCATCCCGCCGACCGCCAGCGACTTGCAACAGTGGGAACAGCTGCTGCGGCACATGGCCCAAGGTGTCATGCGGGCCGCGGAGTATCCGCTGCAAGGCGATGACCTGGTGCAACTGACCCGCGAACACGTGGCTGCCCTCGCCCGCCTCGGCCAGTCGCAACGGGAGAATGCTCATGTCTGAGATCGATATTCTGTCCTTCGGCGAGACCATGGCAATGTTCGTTGCCGAGCAGGCTGGCGACCTGGCCAGCGTTGGCGCTTTCCACAAACGCATCGCCGGGGCCGACAGCAATGTGGCGATCGGTTTGTCCCGGCTTGGCTTCAACGTGGCGTGGTTGAGCCGGGTCGGTGCCGATTCGTTGGGCCGCTTCGTGGTCGACACCCTGGAAAAAGAAGGCCTGGACTGCCGCCACGTCGACATCGACACCGCCCACCCGACCGGTTTACAACTCAAGTCCCGCACCGACGATGGCAGCGATCCGGTGGTCGAGTACTTCCGCCGTGGTTCGGCGGCCAGTCACCTGTCGCCGCACTCGATCGTACCCGAGTTGCTCAAGGCCCGACACCTGCACGCCACCGGCATTCCCCCGGCGCTGTCGGAGTCTGCGCGGCAGATGTCGTTCGAGTTGATGACCCGCATGCGCGAGGCCGGGCGTAGCGTGTCCTTCGACCCGAACCTGCGCCCGAGCCTGTGGGCCAGCGAGCGACAAATGATCACCGAGATCAACCGCCTCGCCGCCCTCGCCCATTGGGTGCTGCCGGGCTTGAGCGAAGGTCGCTTGCTGAGCGGTTTCGAAGACCCGGCCGACATCGCCGCTTTCTACCTCGACCAAGGCGCCGAAGCCGTGGCGATCAAGCTTGGCCCGCACGGTGCTTACTACCGCACCCATCTTGATCAAGGTTTCGTCGCTGGCGTGCCGGTGGCAACGGTGGTCGATACGGTGGGCGCCGGCGATGGTTTTGCCGTCGGCATGATCAGCGCGCTGCTGGAAAACCATAGCTTTGCCGAGGCCGTGAAACGTGCCAACTGGATTGGCAGCCGTGCGGTGCAGAGCCGGGGGGATATGGAGGGGTTGCCTACCCGATCCGAAATGCTCAGCGAATTCGAGGCCGCCATCGCGAGCAAGCTCGCTCCCACAGGGGATTTATGTCGAACGTAGATCCAATGTGGGAGCGAGCTTGCTCGCGATGAGGCCAGTACAGGCACTGAAGATCCAACCGTTACCTGCTGCGACAAAAACAACAAGCTCAGGAGCACCACTCATGAAAACCGCAACGCTCGCCACCCGCCGCTGGTGGTACATCATGCCCATCGTGTTCATCACCTACAGCCTGGCGTATCTGGATCGCGCCAACTATGGGTTCGCCGCCGCGTCCGGCATGGCGGCGGACTTGATGATCACACCAGGCCTGTCGTCGATGCTCGGCGCGCTGTTCTTCCTCGGCTACTTTTTCTTCCAGGTACCCGGCGCGATCTACGCGCAGAAACACAGCGTGAAGAAGCTGATTTTCGTCAGCCTGATTCTCTGGGGCAGCCTGGCGACCTTGACCGGGATTGTCTCCAATGCCTACTGGCTGATCGTCATTCGCTTCATGCTCGGCGTGGTCGAAGCGGCCGTGATGCCGGCGATGCTGATCTACCTGTGCCACTGGTTCACCCGCGCCGAACGCTCGCGGGCCAACACCTTCCTGATCCTCGGCAATCCGGTGACCATGCTCTGGATGTCAGTGGTCTCGGGCTACCTGGTGCAGCACTACAGCTGGCGCTGGATGTTCATCGTCGAGGGATTGCCGGCAGTATTGTGGGCATTCATCTGGTGGCGCCTGGCCGATGATCGTCCGTCACAGGCCAAGTGGCTCAACGATCAGGAAAAGCAGGATCTGGAAAGCGCCCTGGCCGCGGAACAGGTCGGCATCAAGGCCGTGAAGAACTACGCCGAAGCCTTCCGTTCTCCCAAAGTGATCATCCTGGCCCTGCAGTTCTTCTGCTGGAGCATTGGCGTGTACGGTTTCGTGTTGTGGCTGCCGTCGATCCTCAAGGCCGGCGCGCAGATGGACATGGTCCAGGCCGGCTGGCTGTCGGCGCTGCCGTACCTGGCGGCGGTGATCGGCATGCTGCTGGTGTCCTGGGGTTCGGACAAGCTGCAAAAACGTAAACGTTTCGTCTGGCCGCCACTGCTGATTGCCTCGATCGCCTTCTATGGCTCCTACGCCCTGGGTGCCGAACACTTCTGGTGGTCCTACACCCTGCTGGTGATTGCCGGCGCCTGCATGTACGCGCCGTATGGCCCCTTCTTCGCGATCATCCCGGAGATCCTCCCGGCCAATGTCGCGGGCGGCGCCATGGCGCTGATCAACAGCATGGGCGCCCTCGGTTCGTTTGGCGGTTCTTATCTGGTCGGTTACCTGAACAGCTCCACCGGCTCCCCGGGTGCGTCGTACCTGTTGATGAGCGGCGCGTTGATGTTCTCGGTGGTACTGACGATTTTCCTCAAGCCCGGCGCCAGCGACCGGGAGCGGCCCTCGGCCACGTTAACGCGCGCCGCCACGGCACATTCCTGAACTGAAATCGAGATCTCGAAGATGAAAAAGCAGGTCGTCCTCTACAAGAAACTCTCGCCGCTATTGATGGCTCGCCTGCACGAGCAGGTCGACGTGACGCTGATCGAAAACCTTGATGCCGAGGGCCTGGGCAAACTGCGCGATGCCCTGCCCCGCGCTCACGGTTTGCTCGGTGCCAGCCTGAAACTGGATGCCGAACTGCTCGACCTGGCGCCCGACCTTCAAGCCATTGCCAGCGTCTCGGTGGGCGTCGACAACTACGACATCGACTACCTCACCGAACGGCGAATCCTGCTGAGCAACACGCCGGATGTGCTCACCGAAACCACCGCCGACACGGGTTTTGCGCTGATCCTGGCGACAGCCCGGCGGGTGGTGGAACTGGCGAATCTGGTTCGCGCCGGCCAATGGAACCGCAACATCGGCCCTGCGCATTTCGGCAGCGACGTGCACGGCAAAACCCTGGGCATTATCGGCATGGGTCGTATTGGCGAGGCCCTCGCGCAGCGCGGACACTGCGGGTTTGGCATGCCCGTGATCTACCACAGCCAGTCACCGAAACCGGCCGTGGAACAGCGGTTCAATGCGCACTATCGAAGCCTGCCGGAACTGTTGCAACAGGCCGATTTCGTTTGCCTGACGTTACCGCTGACCGCTGCAACCCAAGGGCTGATCGGCGCAGAGCAGTTCGCCCAGATGCGTGCCGAGACCATCTTCATCAATATTTCGCGGGGCAAAGTGGTGAACGAAGCGGCGCTGATCGAAGCCTTGCGCACGGGCCGGATTCGCGCGGCGGGGCTGGATGTATTCGACCGTGAACCCTTGAATCAGGACTCGCCATTACTGCAGTTGAACAACGTGGTGGCGACACCCCACATCGGCTCGGCCACCCATGAAACACGGGAGGCCATGGCCAGGTGCGCGGTGGACAACCTGTTGGCGGCGCTGGCGGGTGAGCGGCCGGCCAATCTGGTGAACGCTCGAGCGTGGAAGGGCTGAGGTAGTCGGCGCCTGTCAGGCAGCCTTCGCGAGCAAGTCGAATCGTCGCACCGCCGCTCCCACATCAGGGTGGGAGCGGGCTTGCTCGCGAAGAGGCCGGCACAGGCAACACAAATCCTTCAGGCCCGCCGCACCTCCAGCAAATCCGTCGCACACAAAGCAATGCGCCGGCAGGCATCAGCCAGCTTCATCTGATCCACCACCAGGCCGATGCGGATATGCCCCGCCGCACTCGGCCCGAATGCTTCACCGGCCAGCACCGACACGCCATAACCTTCCAGCAGTCGCTCGGCGAAGCGCTGGGCCGACAACCCGGTCTGGCGCACATCGACCATCACGAACATTCCGCCGTCCGGGCGTATCGGCTTGAGCCCCGGGCATTGCCCCAGGCTTGCACACACCAGGTCGCGGCGCTGGCGATACTCCTCGCGCATCGAGGCGACTTCCGGCAGGTCCCGGTCCAGCGCCAACTGCGCAGCGTTCTGCACGAAATCCGGAATACCGAACAGCATGCTCAGCGACAAATTGACCAGGTGACCCGCCATGGGTTTGGGCCCGATCACCCAGCCCACCCGCCAACCGCTCATGGCGTGGGACTTGGACAGGCTGTTAATCGTGGCGGTGCGCTCGGCCATGCCCGGCAGACTCGCCGGACTGATGTGCTGGCCTTCGAACAGCAGATCACTGTAGACCTCATCGCTGATCAGCCACAAATCGTGACGAATGCACAGCGCCGCCAGCTCTTGCCAGATGGCCAGTGGCAAACTGGCGCCGGATGGATTGTTCGGACTGTTGAGCAGTATGGCGCGTGTCTTGGGCGTGATCCGCGCCGCGACATCCAGCGGGTCGACGCGAAACCCGTTCTGCGGGCGCACGGGCACCGGGACCACGGTGGCCGCACACGCGCCGATCACACCTTCATAGGTCACGTACATCGGCTCGGCGACAATCACCTCATCGCCCGGGTCGAGCAGGCACTGCGCCACCGAATACACCGCGCACTGCGCCCCCGGAAAGACGATCACATGTTCGCCATCCACCACCTGGCCGCTGCGTTGCCGATGCCGGCGGGCAATGCTGTCGCGCAGCCCACGACTGCCGCGCACTTCAGGATAGTGCGTATCACCGGCCAGCAGGCTGGCGATGGCGGCCTGGACAATGGGTTGCGGTGTATCGAAGTCGGGGTCGCCAATGGACAACAGCAGGACGTCGACGCCCTGTTCGCGCAAATGCAGCGCTCGATCGTGAATCTGCCAGGCCGCCGCTCCGTCACCGGCGATTCGTTGGGTCAAGGCTGAGTAGCGCATGTCGTTCTCCTGTCGCGCGGTTACTCCAAGCCACAACCCTATCTCAAATCACGAAACGCGCCAGCATGGCGTTCAACTCCCCCCTCAAAATTGCCATCGGCGCTTTTTGTGGCGAGGGAGCTTGCTCCCGCTCGGTTGCGCAGCAACCGCCATTGAATGGGGCCGCTGCGCAGCCCAACGGGAGCAAGCTCCCTCGCCACAGAAAAACCCTCAGTCGCAGCGGACGGCCATCCGCCAGACACGCGCGATGTCGGTTGCCCGCTCACGCAGCAAGCGCGGCGCTTCGGCGCAGGCCTGTTCCAGGGGCATCGGCCCGCTTGCCAGGGCAAACGCAGCGTCGATGCCGTGCTCATAAAGCGCCTGATACCCCTCGCCCAGCGTGCCGGCGATAACGATGACCGGCACGGCGTGCTGCCTGGCGACACGTGCCACACCGAATGGCGTCTTGCCGCGCAGGGTTTGCGCATCGAAACGCCCTTCGCCGGTGATCACCAGATCGGCACCTGCAACCGCCTCGGCCAGGCCCACCAGTTCGCCGACCACCTCGACCCCGGCCTTGAACTGCGCGCCCAGGAACGCCTTGGCGGCAAACCCCAGGCCACCCGCCGCGCCACTCCCCGGTTCGTCGCGAACGTCGTTGCTCAAAGCGGCCGCGCAATGGTCGGCAAAGTGCCCCAGTGCCTGGTCCAGTTGTTCGACCTGCACGGGCGAGGCGCCTTTTTGCGGGCCGAAAATCACCGAGGCGCCGTGGGGGCCGCACAGCGGGTTATTGACGTCGGCGGCGATATCGAAGCGCACCTGCGCCAGACGCGGATCGATGTCGCTCAGGTCCACGCGGGCCAATTGCGCAAGGGCGAGGCCGCCCGGTGACAGCGTCTGTCCCTGAGCGTCCAGCAACTTCACGCCCAAGGCCTGCACGGCACCGGCGCCGCCGTCGTTGGTCGCACTGCCGCCAATCGCCAGGATCACCCGTTGTGCACCGGCATCCAGTGCGGCACGGATCAATTGCCCGGTGCCGAAAGTACTGCTGATGCACGCGTCGCGCTGCGCCACCGGGACCAACTGCAAACCGCTGGCCTCGGCCATTTCGATGATTGCGGTGTGGCTCTGCGGCAACCAGCCCCAGGCGGCCTCCACCATGGCCCCCAGCGGCCCGCGTACCAGAGTGCGACGCAGTTCGCCTTCGCACGCGGCCAGTATCGACTCGACAGTCCCTTCCCCGCCGTCGGCCATCGGGCATTTGATCAGTTGGGCATCAGGCCAGACCTGCGCCAATCCCAAGGCAATGGCATCGGCTACGCTTTGAGCGCTGAGGCTGTCCTTGAACGAGTCGGGGGCGATCACGATTTTCATGGGAATTCTCCAGTTCCAATGCCCACATGCTGCCAGCCGCCATGAACAATAACGCCGGTCCGCTGCACAAGCGGCAAAGAGGATTATTGTTCATTTCCACAAAACCCGAGGCAGACGTTTC